>NZ_JBNFMU010000161.1:0-44578 GCF_049942315.1 Pseudomonas wayambapalatensis | reverse complement strand
GTTGTGGAACGGGCGGGAAGTACTGAGTATTTCCCGCCCGTTTGAGTTTGTGTATTCGAAAAAGAGGCTGCCGGCCCATCGCGGGACAAGCCCGCTCCCACAGAAGCATGTTCCCTGCCATGGGATAAGTGCCGCTGTGGGAGCGGGCTTGTCCCGCGATGGGCCGGCAGCCTCTTTTTCGAATACACAAACGCAAACGGGCGGGAAATACTCAGTACTTCCCGCCCGTTCCACAACTCGGATATGTATCAGCCTTTGTCGGCCATCAACGCCTCGAGCTTCTCCTGGTCGCGCGCAAACTGGCGAATGCCTTCGGCCAGCTTCTCGGTGGCCATGGCATCTTCGTTCATCGCCCAGCGGAACTGGCTCTCGTTCAGCACCTGCTTGGCTTCGCCAGCATTGCCTGGTGTGAGGATGCGCGGCAGCTCGCCTTGGTCGTCGCTCAACTGCTGCAGCAGTTCAGGGCTGATGGTCAGGCGATCGCACCCGGCCAGTTGCTCGATCTGCCCGACGTTACGGAAGCTTGCGCCCATGACCACGGTGTCGTAGCCGTTGGTCTTGTAGTAGTCGTAGATGCGTGTCACCGACTGCACGCCTGGATCCTCGGCGCCGACGTACTCCTTGCCGGTGCTCTTCTTGTACCAGTCGTAGATCCGGCCCACGAACGGCGAGATCAGGAACACCCCGGCGTCGGCACAGGCCTGGGCCTGGGCAAAGGAGAACAGCAGCGTGAGGTTGGTCTGGATGCCTTCCTTTTCCAGCTTCTCGGCGGCGCGGATGCCTTCCCAGGTAGAGGCCAGCTTGATCAGTACGCGATCCTTGGAAATGCCGGCAGCTTTGTACAGGTCGATCAACTGGCGAGCCTTGTTCAGCAACGCCGGCTCATCGAACGACAGGCGTGCATCGACCTCGGTGGAGATACGGCCGGGGATGACCTTGAGAATGCCCGCGCCCACGGCTACCGCGAACTTGTCGCAGGCCAGGTCGACGTTGCCTTTGGCGTCGGCCTTGACCTGTTTGAGCAGGTCGGCGTAACCCGAGATGGCCGCGGCCTTGAGCAGCAGCGAAGGGTTGGTGGTGGCATCGACCGGCTTGAGACGGGTGATGGCATCCAGGTCCCCGGTGTCGGCGACCACGGTGGTGAACTGCTTGAGTTGTTCCAGCTTTGAGGTCATGGGCGTGCTCTGTCCTGATGCTCTGTCCTGTGAGTGTCTTGACATTACCCGAGCCCTGACGGCCACTCAAGGCCAAACACAGGCTAAGGTTATCCTGCGTCATGCGGGCGCGGGCTGGCCCCGCGCTGGCCACATGGCAGCCCCAGGATGGGGGCGTCGAATCCCCCTTCGAGTCCAACCCCCCGCCCAGGGTTCCCTAGCGTCCGACCAGCAACTCTGCCGCCTGCTCGACCACCTTCAGCGGCTCGGCCGCCTTGTGAATGTCTGCCGACAGCAACTGGCGGAACCGGCGCGCCCCCGGGAAGCCCTGGCCCAGGCCGAGGATGTGCCGGGTGATGTGATGAATGGCCCCGCCACTCTCCACATGCGCCACCAGATACGGCATCAGCCGCGCCATCGCCTCGCTGCGCGTCACGACAGGCGCGTCGCTGGCGAACAGTTGTTGATCCACCTCGGCCAGCAGGTACGGGTTGTGGTAAGCCTCGCGCCCCAGCATCACGCCGTCGAAGGTCTGCAGGTGCGTGCGGCATTCGTCGAGGGTCTTGATCCCGCCGTTGAGCACCAGCTCAAGGTCCGGGAAGTCCTGTTTCAACTGCGCCGCCACCTCGTAGCGCAGCGGCGGCACCTCGCGGTTCTCCTTTGGCGACAGGCCCTCGAGGATCGCGATCCGCGCATGCACGGTAAAGCTGCGACAGCCGGCGTCGCGCACCTGGCCGACAAAGTCGCACAGCTCGGCATAGCTGTCGCGGCCATTGATGCCGATGCGGTGCTTGACCGTCACCGGAATCTCGACCGCATCGATCATCGCCTTGACGCAGTCGGCCACCAGCGCCGGATGGCCCATCAGGCAGGCCCCGATCATGTTGTTCTGCACCCGGTCGCTGGGGCAGCCGACATTGAGGTTGACCTCGTCGTAACCCGCTTCCTGGGCCAGGCGAGCACAGGCGGCGAGTTCAGCCGGGTTGCTGCCGCCCAACTGCAAAGCCAGCGGGTGCTCGGACTCGTCATGACGCAGGAAACGCTCCGCATCGCCGTGGAGTAGGGCGCCGGTGGTGACCATTTCGGTGTAGAGCAGGGCGCGTTGGGAGAGCAGGCGCAGGAAGTACCGACAGTGGCGGTCGGTCCAGTCCATCATCGGTGCAACGCTGAACCGGCGGGAGGGTTCAGGGCGCGTGGTTTGTGGGTTTGAGGCTATTTCTAGAGACATTCTGTTCTACACGGTTTGTGCCATTTCCCGGAGTTTTCAGGTGTTTTGGTGTGACAGTGGCGCGATTTACCACCGCCAATCACCCTTGTACCACCGGAAAAATGGCAACGATCAAAGCAAGGAAAAAGGCCGATGGAACGGTCAGCTATACCGTCCAGATCGGCCTCAAGAAAAAAGGTGTCCTAGTCTATCAAGAGTGTCAGGCGTTCGTCCGAACGCAAGCAACTCAAGCCTAGTATCAAGACAGGCGCAAGAGCTGTCCGAGGACTGGCTGAGGTTCTTTCAATCCGCAGGTAATATCAATTCAGGACCCTGGTTGCGGACACTACCTACATCCTTACGGACTGCATGCCACTTGAAATCGCCTGCGGCTCGGCAACCGGTCCGCACTATCTCTTCTGCGCGCTCCATCGATGTATCTGGCGAGATCCACTCACGAGCAACCTCGGGCGAGAGCACAAGAGGTTTGCGGTCGTGTATATCGACGAGACCTTGGTCAGCTGCAGCGGTGATGATCACGAAGCCGTCCCGTTCGTCTGGTTCAAGTGTTGGGTGAGCTTCGGCCAGCGCCGCGAAGAACAGCGGGGCCTCGTCCGCTGCCTGGATGTAGTAGGGTTGCTTGCGCTTTGGGTCCGCAGGATCGGCTATCCACTCGTACCAGCCATTCGCCGGTGCCAAGGCTCGGCCATTCGGCCAAAGCGATTTGAAGAACTTTCCCGTCACCACCGTTTCTGCCCGCGCATTAATCGGGTCAGGACGCTTCCCCTTCGCCCAAAACGGCGCCCATCCCCATTTCACTCGATCCACCCTCAACCCTTCCGGCGCAGGTCGAATCACCTCCACTCGGGTGGAGGGGGCGACGTTGTATCGATTGATCTGCTCGTGGTCATAGCCATTGATCACGACCAGGTCGAGGCTCAACTGTCGGAGGTAGTTGTCCATGGATTCGTAGATCGAGTAACGCCCGCACATACCTCACCTCGCTCGTTCGTCGGCTTCCGCACGCCTCGCGTTGACGGGGGAAAGATCTGACAGTTAACTGTACATATATACAGTTATCTATCTGGAATAACCCCTCATGACCATCACTTTCCTGGGAGTCCCGACCGGTGGCCCTGCATTGCTGCCCGTGTACTCGTTTCGAGTGCCTGCAGGCTTCCCCTCGCCAGCGGCGGATCATCTGGAGCGTCACATCTCGCTCGATGAACTATTCGAGCTGCGGGCGCCCCATGTGTACCTGGTGCAGGTGGAGGGCGACAGCATGCAGGGTGCTGGCATTTTCTCCGGCGACCTTCTTATCGTAGACCGTAGCAAGGACGCAGAGCATGGCGACATTGTGATCGCTGCGATCAACGCTGAGCCTGTCTGCAAACGCCTGCACAAGCGGGGTGGGGTGGTGATGCTTCAGTCCGAGAACCCCAGTTATCCGCCCCGGTACGTGATGGAGGGCGACGACCTGGTCATCTGGGGTGTTGTTCGCTACAGCGTGCGTGATCATGCGCAGTGACCAGGTATTCGCGCTGATCGATTGCAACTCGTTCTACGCGAGCTGCGAACGCGTGTTCCGGCCGGATCTGGCCAAAACCCCTATCGTGGTACTGAGCAACAACGACGGCTGCGTGATCGCACGCAGCTACGACGCCAAACCGTTCGTGAAGATGGGAGAACCGTACTTCCAATGCCGCGAGAGGCTTAAGCGGCACGGCGTGGTGGCGTTCTCCTCCAATTACGCGCTGTATGGCGACATGAGTGAGCGCGTGATGTCGATCATCGAATCGATGGTGCCTGCGGCTGAGGTCTATTCGATCGACGAATGCTTCGCCGATCTCACAGGTGTGCAGGGCAGCTTGACCCAGTTCGGCCGCGAGGTACGGGGCAAGGTGCTGCAGCGTACCGGCATACCGGTCGGTGTCGGCATCGCACGCACCAAGACCCTCGCGAAGCTGGCCAACCACACCGCAAAGCG
This sequence comes from Pseudomonas wayambapalatensis, assembly GCF_049942315.1. Classification (NCBI taxonomy): domain Bacteria; kingdom Pseudomonadati; phylum Pseudomonadota; class Gammaproteobacteria; order Pseudomonadales; family Pseudomonadaceae; genus Pseudomonas; species Pseudomonas wayambapalatensis. The sequence goes on along the minus strand of NZ_JBNFMU010000161.1, from coordinate 40,230 downwards.
GCTGCAGTCGCACACGGGCGGCGTGGTCGATATCACGACGGATTTTGAGCGTGACTGGGTGCTGCGTAATACCGAGATCAAGGAGGTGTGGGGTATTGGGCGGAGGATGACCGAGCACCTGCAGAGCATGGGGATTCAGAAAGCCATGGACCTGGCAAAGGCTGATCCGCGCATGTTGCGGGACAAGTTCAGCGTGGTGGTGGAGAAGACCGCGCGCGAACTGGCTGGCGTTCCCTGCCTCGAACTGGATGAGGCAGTACCTCCGAAGCAGGAGATCTGCTGCAGCAGGATGTTCGGCAAGCGGCTGAGTGAGCTTGCCCCGATCAAGCAGGCCGTGGCCACCTACACCGGGCGAGCGGCTGAAAAGCTGCGGGCGCAGGGCTCGAAATGCAAGCGCATGCGGGTGAGTATCCGTACTGGCATGTTCAACCCTGATGAGCTGCACCATGCGCAGGGGGCGCTTGTGGAGCTGCCTTACCCCACGAACGACACGCTGCTGCTCACCAGGGCGGCGACCAGTGCAGTAGAGCGTGTTTTCAGGGCGGGCTACCGGTACAGCAAGGCCGAAGTGTTACTACTCGACTTACGACAGCCAGGTGAGTTCACGGACGATCTATTCGCGATCTCGCAGCCCTTGGCGAGCGACAAGCTGATGTCGGTAGTAGACCAGATCAATGACCGATATGGGCGAGGGACAGTGAGGGCGAGCAGTGTACCCCGCGCCCCCGATTGGGGTATGCGCCGCGAGCTGATGAGTAGGTCATACACCACGCAGATCGACCAATTGTGGCGAGTTCGGTAGAGCGGAGTGGGGCAAAAATGGGGCAAAAATGGGGCAAACCGAGCGCCATTCCATGGCCCTCTATGCCTCTTGTGGGCTTTCCCCGCAGACATAAAAAAGCGCCCAAGCCCTTTACATATAAGGCTTGGGCGCTTTTTCTCATTCAGACACCATGGCCGCTCCTTAAGCATCAGCCAAAATCTCAGAGCCCTCATTTCGGAGTTCGTAACGCTGTAGGGCGAAGCTGAATTTCAGGTTTGATGAAATGAGGGTTGGGCGAGCGTAGGCTGCTTTGCTAATATCGAAAGGTTGACAAGTCTCTTAAAGGCGAGAAGTAAAATGGCAGTGAATTTCTTTACGTCGGATCCTAAAGCGCTGCTGGATAAGTTTAATGAGCGAATAGATCAGGAAGATTTGAAGGGGAAGGTTACGACTTGGGTAAGGGATAAGGATGGGGATTTTACTCATGTCGCTGATGATTGGAAGAATAAAGCGTGGTTCCGGCCGAAGGTTATTGATGGAGCGTTAGTTTTTAACATCCTTGGTAGGCAAAAAGTAGTGATGCCGACAGTTGTATATGGTTACTATCATGGTCATTTGACGGAAACATTCCTTAATCATTTTGATAAAATGTTTAGTAGCAGTTCTTCGACGGCGCTTGCGACTAAGGACGATCGATTGGGGGGGGATGGTGCATAAGATGATGTTGTTTGCTTAAACGCAAAAAAAGATAAGATAAGCTTAAGAAGCAGGGAAGGCGATATCGTGGAAAAAAGTTGGGGTGGATTGAAGGAAGTCGATGTTGATTCGGCAGCTTCTGGGACGAAGGATCCCGAAGTCGAAGTGCAAGAGGGCTCTGGTGCGAGTGAAAAAGGGCTATTAAAAGGTGCTCAACCAACTGAGTTTCAATTGGAGATTGAGGATAAATGGCGCGATAAGTCTCATGCTGAGTTACGGAGGGAGATCGAAGGTCAGCTAAAAAGTCAAGGCCTTTCCGATGCTCCCAAAGAGTTTATCGATCATTTAGTGTCGAACATTTCTAAGGATCTTCGTAAAAAAACGCGCTCACAGCGTATCAAGAACTTGGTGAAGTCAACAATTATCGCTTTCATAGTGGCGGCTTTCGCAGCACTCTTGAGCGTGATGACTGAGAAGGCGGAAAGATATGTGTCGCGTGGAGAGTTACGTGCCGCGTTGACTAATGCGATTCAAAAGAATGCAAGTTTTGATGACGTGAAGCTAGTTTATCAGCATGAGATTGATAGTAATCCAGTTGACACGATTTGGCCGCTGGTTAAACCGCATCTCTATTATCAGAAAAATACTTTGAGCTTATTGCTCGTGCTCAATGATCTAAAGGTTATGAAACTTACAGCTGTTGACGGCCTTGAAGATAAAGATATTGATTTTATATCTAAGGTGGACGCTCTTGTTCTAGATCATAATAGAGTCAATCCTTTTGATGGTTTGGATGAGCAAAGTTTGCGTGATTTTCGTGGGATTTCCTACAAGCTTAATAAGGATGAGTACGAAAAAATCAAAGATGAATTGATGAATTTGAATTCGGCAATCAAGCTGAAAAATAGTCTTATTGAGCAATATTTGAGTAGTAGTAATCTGAGTTTGTATGTTTCGGTGGCTGCATTTATCTTTTCGATAATTGTCGCGATTTGGCAACTTTTCCCTCGGAAGGCAAATCAGAAGCAGCTAATGTCAGAAGTTGTTAATGAATATATGGCAAAGAAACCCTGAGTAAGTTCAAGATAGGGATTGATCGGCTCGGCCAGTTTACTCGCGCAGCTCTGCTATGCTGGCTGAGATCGCGTCAGCGTTCAGGTGTAAGGCTCGCAGGGCACCCATGACATTCTCGTGGATGTGGACAGATCCCCTCTGACTAACCCATAAAGATAGCTCCTCAAGAGCAGCCCTTATCGCTACCTGATTCAGAAGCAAGAGCTCGAGTGTGTCAGCGGTTAGGGAAGCTTTTTCATCCATAAGTGATGTCCATTGCTGAGATTGTAGGGCAAAACTTGAGGTATTTTTCAGGGCGCTTTAAGCCACACAAGCCGGATTGACCACGAGATCATAGCTGATATTGTGGTCCTATCCAGCCTCTTGAGTAAGCCGATCGAGATTCAAATCCTTATCCCTAGTTTAGACATGACCAATGGGGCGCTCGTCTCGGCCTGTGTGGGGGGACTCGGAGCTGATTCCATGATGCAAAAGGCGCCGAAGCCCCGATCTTGCGAGCTTGGCGCCTTTTTTGCTCCTGCCGCATCACATTGGGATGTGTTTACTGCTGGGTTAAACTAGCATACATCGCGCATGTTGATATTGTGATGGCTTGGTGGCCTACTTAACGAGGGAAAGAAGACATGACTTGGAAACTTGCCAATCCGGTAAAGCAACGTGAACTTGAGCTGAAATTCAGATCCCATGACATTTCATTTGAGAATGTTGGGTTTTGCGATGATCCTAATTTTCTCAAGCAGGAGCGGAAAGATTCGCGCTATCTGGAGTTGTACGCTCAGTATGTAGAAGTAAAAAACTACACTTCTGAGTACTTAGAGGAAGCGCGTAGAAGAATTGACATAGCAGCAGAGGTGCTGAGGGCTGAGGTCGAGCGTGATGGACGAATAGGGGCATGTGTCGACACATCTGGCATGCTTGGGCGGATGTTAGACCGCTTGGGTGTATGGAATTATGTGGCCAAATCATGCCTTACTATTGCTTTTCCTAGCAGTTCTGGAGAGGCAGCTCGTTATTTTTGGAGCTTTGATGAGGGTGAGTTTGTTGCGCCGCATGCCATTGTTGTCGCGCCCCCGTATTGCATAGTTGATTTGACAGTCAAGCACCAGTTATATAGTGTCAAGCAGAGGTCTATGCTGCCGTCGATCGTTCTGGAGGATAGGTTTACAAGAGGAAGCTGGTTTCCAGAGGATTTGGCAAACCATGGACTACTCCAAGGGTTGCGTCGACATCAAATACCTTTTGAACAATTCCTCAAACAGCAGAGTCCAGGGATGGCTTCGGTGATTCAACATCTTCCTCCGCGCACCTCAGAATTCAAAGGTACTCATTTGAAGTACGTCATCGTCGCGGTTGGCGGTTTTATTGAGCCGCTGGAGGGGATCAAGGGGTACAAGCCCAATGGACGGTTAGCCCATTCGATTTTTGAAAGTGACGTGCTGCCGCTCATTGACAAGGAGGGCTTTGCTTAAAGCGATGGCTGCAGATAATTCGAATGGTACAAAAATGGTACGCGGTTAGAGGGTGTGGCCTGAAAGGTATGGCAGGAAGTGCCTGCCCAATCCATCATTGTGGTACGTGTTTCCAGGCTGATCATACAAACTGATGCTACTCAGGGTGCAGCCAGCATCGTTGCGCATGCGGATCATCCAGTGCCATTCACGATCCGCTGCGATGGCAGGCAGGGCGATATCTCGGACATAGATCAGAGCCCCGTCTTCTGGCTACGGCCATGGGACACAACGATCCAAGTAGCGAACCACCTTCCAGCAGGGGAACAGCTCTTGGATGATGGATGAATCCTTTACTGAAGGGGGGTGGGAACCAGCCGATCTGTGATCAGCGTCGGAAGACAATCCATGCCAGTCGTTCCTGGGCATCCCTGTGAGGCTTTGATTGACTGCACCGGGCCTGTTTGTGTCCACCGTTGCCTGATTTGCGAAACGTCACCACAGGCGGCAATGGGTCGGTAAGCGCGTCTGAGTCGAACTGACCATCCTTGTCCTCCCTCACATGGAGGACAAGCCACGAATACTCGCGAGCGGTAGTGATGCAGCAGAAAACCCAGCGGCCCGTGCAGTTCCGCCATTGTCCCCCGCACACAGCCATTTTGAAATTCTGTGGCATTCCTAACAGGAATGGCTCTATAAAAAACATGAATTTTATTTATAGCACCTGAACCCCTATCGTAGTTTCTCCTGCATATGGAGATGACGGTATGAACGATTCAAGGCTGTGCTTATACGTTGACGCTCAATTCACCAGCCCTTACGCCATGTCATGTTTTGTGGCGCTTCGTGAAAAGGGAATCGAGTTCAAGATGAATACCCTTGACCTGGACACACTGGAGCATCATGCACGGGACTATTCCCGTCTTTCGCTGACTCAGAGAGTACCCACTCTGAGGCATGGCGAATTTGCATTGTCTGAATCATCCGCAATCACCGAGTACCTGGAAGACCTGTTCCCTCAGGCGCCGATTTACCCGACAAACCCGCTGCAACGTGCCAAGGCGCGGCAAGTTCAAGCCTGGCTGCGAAGTGATTTGCTACCTATCCGCCAGGAGCGCTCCACGCTTGGCGTGTTCTACGGCGTTAAATACGGTGCTTTGTCAGTCTCGGCTGAGTCCTCGTCGCAAAAGTTGGTGGAGGCGGCGCAACTGCTGCTGGACGATAGCCCGGACTACCTTTTTGGCGAATGGTCTATCGCCGATGTCGATCTCGCTTTGATGCTGAATCGACTGTTACTAAATGGAGATCGCCTTCCCGTTCGACTAGAGGATTATGCTCAGCGACAATGGCAGCGTCCGACCGTGCAGGAGTGGGTTCAGTTGGAGCGACCTCCGCTGTAGCGGCACCGGCTTTCGACCTGGAACTGCCTATGGCAGAGCGTCGCGAACAAGGGGCGGCGTTCAGTCCAGACCTGCTTTTCGACTGGCAGTGGACGGCCAACGATTCTGATAAGTTGTTGCAAGGCCATTGCCTGGGGATGTAATGCAGCTGCTCACTTATGGTCGCTTGCAGCCCTCTGCGAAAGGCAGCTCTGGGTCGAAAGTGGTCACCCATGGCGTTCACAAGTGAATCGGCCAAGGAGTTATGGCCTAAAGCGGATTGGGTAGACACGCAAGGGTGGTACGAAATTGTTACGTAGTCAGGATGACTTGGCGGAAAGCCTTGAACTGAAAGGGCTTTAGGAAGTAGAACTCCAATCCATCATGGGTGCAACGCTGAACCGGCGGGAGGGTTCAGGGCGCGTGGTTTGTGGCTTTGAGGCTTGTGATGCAGTCCGTTCGTTCAACGTATTCAATACCGATTACCAACAATTTTGTCGCGTTGTGCTTTTCGCTCGGGGCGCTATACCAACAGAGCCGCACAGGAGGCGTTCAAGACGCCAGTTTACCAAGAGCACCAGGTATTTGCCTGTAGAGCCTTGCTTGCCGCGGCCCCGATGGTCAGTCCGTCAGGGAAACATTGCCCGCGAAACCCCTTACGGCCTGGATAGCTTCCCGCTGACTTTGCCGAGCATCCGCCTTACGGTAGATTGTTCGCCTCAATCAACTCGCGCCATGTCGAAACCCACAAACAGCCGGCATCCGAAGGGAAGACTCATGCATCCATACGACATGCCCCAAGCCGAAGCGGAAAAGATTCACGTCGAGATCGCCAAACTGATGGCAGAGACTCGCAAGCTCAATACCGAAGCAGGCAAATTGACCCGAGAAACCTTCTGGTACCCGATCGGCATCGCCACCGGTCTGGTGACAGCAGTGGCGGGCATCACCGCACTGACAATCAAGGTCTTTGCCTGAATTCCCAGCCCCGCAATCGCGGGGCTTCGTGGATCAAGGCCAATGGCCTGCACTTCATCAAATGGTCTACAAAGCTGGCGCCAGCGCCATCGATGGTCAAAGCTGCAGGTTCCCCTTGCATTGATAAAGGACTTCGCATGCCCATCCGACGCTCATCGATCGCCGCTGCCATCGCCTTGTCATTCCTGTCGTTTTCCGCACTCGCCGCCAACCTGGCTCCCGACGCGCTATTGAAAAAGGCCGAAGCCGAGCAGAAGGCCTATCTCGCCACCGTCAAGCAACTGGTCAATGTCGATACCGGAACCGGCCAGGCGCCGGGGGCTGAAAACCGTCAGCGCCCTGCTGGTCGAGCGGCTCAAGGCGTTGGGTGCCGAGGTCAAGACCAGCCCGGCCAGCCCGTCGGCGGGTGACAACATCGTTGGCACCTTCAAGGGCACCGGCAGCAAGTCGTTCTTGCTGATGGTCCACTACGACACGGTGTTCCTGCCCGGCACTGCGGCCAAGCGGCCGTTCAAGGTCGAGGGCGAGCGTGCGTATGGTCCTGGCGTGGCCGATGCCAAAGGTGGTGTGGCGATGATCCTGCATTCGCTGAAGCTGCTGCAGGACGAGAAGTTCAAAGGCTTCGGCACCTTGACCGTATTGTTCAACCCGGATGAGGAAACCGGCTCCAGCGGCTCGAAGGCGATCATCGCGGAACTGGCGCGCAAGCATGACTACGTGTTCTCGTACGAGCCGCCGGACAAGGACGCGGTAACAGTCGCGACCAATGGCATCAATGGCATATTTCTCGAAGTGAAAGGCAAGTCTTCCCACGCAGGCTCCGCACCTGAGGCTGGGCGTAATGCGGCCATGGAGTTGGCCCACCAGATGCTGCAGTTGAAGGACCTTGGCGACCCGGCCAAAGGCACCACGGTCAACTGGACGATGGTCAAGGCGGGCGACAAGCGCAACATCATTCCCGCCAGCGCCACGGCCGAGGCGGACATGCGCTACTCGGACCTGAGCGAGAGCGACCGGGTGCTGGCCGACGCGCAACGGCTCGTACAGAAGAAACTCATTGAGGGCACCGAAGTGACGGTACGCCTCGACAAGGGCCGCCCGCCGCTGGCGAAGAACGCCGGCTCCGAGCAGTTGGCGAAAACCGCCCAGACGCTCTACGCGAAGATCGATCGCAATATCGAGCCGATTGCCATGCGTTTCGGGACTGATGCGGGCTATGCCTACGTGCCCGGCAGCGAGAAGCCGGCAGTGCTTGAAACCATGGGCGTGGTGGGGGCGGGATTGCATGCCGATGACGAGTACATCGAGTTGTCGAGCATCGCGCCAAGGCTTTATCTGACAGTGGCATTGATCCAGCAATTGTCCGAGGCGGCGAAGTAAGCGCGCGTAGACTCAGGTGTTTACTGTCCTGGGATCAATGGCTATGCCGGTTTGATTTGCGGGGTGGCTGCTTGGAGGGCGAGCCCGCTCCCACAGGGGGCGGGCAGCGTATTGCAGGCTTTGTAGCCGCGGGCGGTAACTCAGGGGTAAAGGTGCGACGTTGCTTGGTCATCAGGCACCTGTCTGTGGCGAGTATTCCCGCCTAAAGGAGTGTCCGGCATAGATCACTACACTGCCTCAGTGCAACTGATCGGATGCGTAATGTCGCTCGCGTCGGTTTCAGGATGCGCCCTGTCGTTTGCACGCTACCGTTTCCCGGCAACGGTGCCATTCTTATCAGGATGTCCGACGACCGAGTGCGCACAGACGCACCGGCTTGGACGAGGAAGGCGACCGTGATCCTGTGACCGTGACAGGCCCGGAACGCCACAGCAGAACACCGCCGGACACCTGCCCGCACCCTCGGGCGGATCCGGGTTGCCGAGGTCCGCTGTATGCCTGAAGAGACGCTTGACCTGCCCTTGATCCAGCGTGTGCTGGACAACCACAAGGAGGTGCCCGGTGCGCTGTTGCCGATCCTCCACGCCATCCAGCAAGGCCTGGGCCATGTACCCGATGAAGCAGTCCCCGAGATCGCCCATGCGCTGAACCTCAGCCTCGCCGAGGTGCGTGGGGTGATCAGCTTCTACCATGATTTCCGCACTTCGCCCCCGGCACGCCACACCCTGCGCCTGTGCCGCGCCGAGTCGTGCCAGAGCCGCGGCGCCGAAGCCCTGGCCGCGCAACTGCGCGAACAGCTCGGGCTGGACGACCATGGCACCACTGCCGACGGAGCATTGAGTCTGCGCCCGGTGTACTGCCTCGGCGCTTGCGCCTGCTCGCCAGCGCTGGAGCTGGACGGCCAGGTGCATGCGCGGCTCACGCCCGAGCGTCTGCAGGCTTTGGTGAAAAGCTGCAGGGTGGAGGCGGGCGCATGATCAAGCTGTGTATTTCCTGCGATTCGCTGGCTCGCGCAGTGGGCGCCGACCAGGTCGCCGAGGCGTTCGAACGTGAGGCTGCACAGCGGCAACTGCCGCTGCAGATCCAGCGCACCAGCTCGCGTGGCCTGTATTGGCTCGAGCCATTGCTGGAGCTGGAAAGCGCCGAAGGGCGCCTGGGCTTCGGGCCGGTCATGCCGGAAGATGTGCCGGGCCTGCTGGAGGCTCTGGACAAGGGGGGCGAGCATCCACTGGCATTGGGCCCTGTCGAACAGATCCCCTACCTGAAGACCCAGCAGCGCCTGCTGTTCGCGCGCGCCGGTATCACACGCCCGTTGTCGCTGGACGACTATCAGGCCCATGGCGGCTTCGAGGGCTTGCGCAAGGCTGCATTGATGGACGGCGATGCAGTGGTTGCCGCAGTGCTCGATTCCGGCCTGCGTGGTCGGGGCGGGGCCGCGTTCCCGGCCGGCATCAAGTGGCGCACCGTGCGCCAGGCGCCGGCCGGGCAGAAGTACATTGTCTGCAATGCCGACGAAGGCGACTCCGGCACCTTCGCCGACCGCATGCTGATGGAGGGCGATCCCTTCCTGCTGATCGAAGGCATGATCATCGCCGGCCTCGCTGTCGGCGCAAGCAAGGGCTACATTTATGTGCGCTCCGAATACCCGGACGCCATCCGTGTGCTCAACGAGGCCGTGATGCTGGCCCGCGAAGCGGGTTATCTGGACGTCACTGGCAGCGGCGTGGCGTTCGAGCTCGAGGTGCGTGTGGGCGCTGGCGCCTATATTTGCGGCGAGGAGACGGCGCTGCTGGAGTCGATCGAAGGCAAGCGCGGCATCGTGCGCGCCAAGCCGCCACTGCCGGCGCTCGAGGGCCTGTTCGGCCAGCCGACGCTGGTGCATAACGTCCTGACCTTGGCTTCTGTGCCGATCATCCTGGCAAAAGGTGCCGCGTTCTATCGCGACTTTGGCATGGGCCGTTCACTGGGCACCTTGCCGTTCCAACTGGCGGGCAATGTGCGCCAGGGCGGGCTGGTCGAGCGGGCTTTTGGCCTGACCCTGCGTGAGCTGGTCGAGGGGTATGGCGGTGGTACCGCCAGTGGTCGTCCGTTGAAGGCCGCGCAGGTCGGCGGCCCGCTGGGCGCCTGGGTGCCGCCGTCGCAGTTCGATACGCCGCTGGACTACGAGGCCTTCGCCGCCATCGGCGCGATGATCGGCCATGGCGGTGTGGTGGTCGCTGACGACACACTGAACATGGCTGGCATGGCGCGTTTCGCCCTGCAGTTCTGCGCCGAGGAGTCCTGCGGCAAGTGCACGCCGTGCCGGATCGGGTCGACCCGCGGGATGGAAGTGGTGGATCGCCTGATCGCCAGCAGCGATCCTGCTGCGCGCGAGGATCAGGCCCACCTGCTGCGTGACCTGTGCGACACGATGCAGTACGGCTCGCTGTGCGCCATGGGCGGGATGACCGCTTACCCCGTGGCCAGCGCCCTCAAGCATTTTCCTGCCGATTTCGGTCTGGCCAGCCCGGAGGCCGCCCAATGATCCATTATTTCGACCCCGCCAACAGCGACATCGACCTGGGCACGCCTGCCCGCGACAGTGACCTGCAGGTCAGCCTGAACATCGACGGCCGCGCGATCAGCGTCCCTGCAGGCACCTCGGTGATGCGCGCTGCCGCGCTGCTGGGCACCAGCATCCCCAAGCTGTGCGCCACCGACAGCCTCGAAGCCTTCGGCTCATGCCGCATGTGCATGGTCGAGATCGACGGCATGCGCGGCTATCCGGCTTCATGCACCACGCCGGTCAGCGAAGGCATGGTGGTGCGTACCCAGACGCCGCGGCTGGCCGACCTGCGGCGCAATGTCATGGAGCTGTACATCTCCGATCACCCACTGGACTGCCTGACCTGCTCGGCCAACGGCAACTGCGAGCTGCAAACGGTCGCCGGCCAGGTGGGCCTGCGCGAAGTGCGCTATGGCTATGACGGGGCCAACCATCTCAACGAGGCCAAGGACGTCTCCAACCCGTACTTCGACTACGAGCCCAGCAAGTGCATCGTCTGCAGCCGCTGCGTGCGTGCCTGCGAAGACATTCAGGGCACCTTCGCCCTGACCATCAGTGGCCGAGGCTTCGAGTCGCGGGTGGCGGCGGCCGGAGGCGAGAATTTCCTCGCCTCCGAGTGCGTGTCGTGCGGCGCCTGCGTGCAGGCCTGCCCGACGGCGACCCTGACCGAGAAGAGCCTGGTCCAGCTCGGCCAGCCGGAGCGCGCGGTGATCACCACCTGTGCCTATTGCGGGGTGGGCTGCTCGTTCCGCGCCGAGATGAAGGGCGATCAACTGGTGCGCATGGTCCCGGACAAGAACGGCGGCGCCAACCACGGCCACGCCTGCGTCAAGGGGCGCTTCGCCTGGGGCTACGCCACTCACCCGGATCGCATCACCACGCCGATGATCCGCAAGCGCCTTGAAGACCCATGGCAGGAAGTCAGCTGGGATGAGGCGCTGGCCTATGCCGCCAGTGAGTTCCGACGCATCCAGCTCAAGTACGGGCGCGATTCGATCGGCGGTATCACCTCCAGCCGTTGCACCAACGAAGAAGCCTATCTGGTGCAGAAGCTGGTGCGTGCCGCCTTTGGCAACAACAACGTGGACACCTGCGCGCGGGTCTGCCATTCGCCGACCGGCTATGGCCTGAAGCAGACCCTGGGCGAATCCGCCGGAACCCAGAGCTTCGACTCGGTGATGCAGGCCGACGTGATCCTGGTGATCGGCGCCAACCCGACCGACGCTCACCCGGTGTTCGGCTCGCAACTCAAGCGCCGCCTGCGCCAGGGCGCGCGGCTGATCGTCATCGACCCGCGCCGCATCGACCTGGTCGACTCGCCCCACGCCCGTGCCGAGTTGCACCTGCAACTGCGTCCGGGCACTAACGTCGCCATGCTCAATGCCCTGGCCCATGTGATCGTCGATGAAGGGCTGCTCGACCAGGCATTCATCGACGCGCGCTGCGAGAGTGCCGAGTTCACGCGTTGGCGTGAGTTCGTCGGCCTGGCCGAGAATTCACCCGAGGCGCTTGGGCCGGTGTGCGGCGTGCCTGCCGAGCAGATCCGCGAGGCGGCGCGGGTGTATGCGGGCGCCGGCAATGCGGCGATCTATTATGGCCTGGGCGTCACCGAACACAGCCAGGGCAGCACCGCGGTGATGGGCATCGCCAACCTGGCCATGGCAACCGGCAACATCGGTCGCGAAGGCGTGGGCGTCAATCCGTTGCGTGGTCAGAACAACGTCCAGGGCTCGTGCGACATGGGCTCCTTCCCCCACGAGTTGCCGGGCTACCGGCACATCTCCAACGAGGCGGTGCGCAGCGAATTCGAGCAGGCCTGGGGCGTGACCTTGCAGCCCGACCCGGGGCTGCGTATCCCCAACATGTTCGAGGCCGCGCTCGACGGCAGCTTCAAGGCGCTGTACTGCCAGGGCGAGGATATCGCCCAGAGCGACCCGAACACCCAGCACGTCACCGCGGCACTGATGGCCATGGAGTGCGTGGTGGTGCAGGACATCTTCCTCAACGAAACCGCCAAGTTCGCCCATGTGTTCCTGCCGGGCAGTTCGTTCCTGGAAAAGGACGGCACCTTCACCAACGCCGAACGCCGTATCTCGCGGGTGCGCAAGGTGATGGAGCCGCTGGCCGGCAAGGCCGACTGGGAGGCGACCGTGGCCCTGGCCAATGCCCTGGGCTATCGCATGGACTACCGGCACCCGTCCGAGATCATGGACGAAATCGCCCGCCTGACGCCGAGCTTCCACCGCGTCAGCTATGCCGAGATCGACCGCCGCGGCAGCCTGCAATGGCCGTGCAACGAGGCCGCGCCCGACGGCACCCCGACCATGCACATCGACCAGTTCGTGCGCGGCAAGGGGCGATTCATGCTCACCGGTTATGTGCCCACCGACGAGAAGGTCAATGCCCGTTATCCGTTGTTGCTGACCACCGGCCGCATCCTCAGCCAATACAACGTTGGCGCCCAGACCCGTCGCACCCACAACGTTGCCTGGCACGATGAGGATCGTCTGGAGATCCACGCCAGCGATGCCGAAAGCCGCGGCATCCGCGACGGCGACTGGGTTGGCGTGGGCAGCCGTGCGGGGCAGAGCGTTTTGCGTGCGCGGGTCAGTGCGCGGGTGGCGCCAGGCGTGGTGTACACCACCTTCCACTTCCCTGAGTCTGGCGCCAACGTGATCACCACCGACAACTCCGACTGGGCCACCAACTGCCCCGAGTACAAGGTCACGGCGGTTGAGGTGGTGCGAGTCTTCCAGCCCTCGGAATGGCAGAAGCGCTACCAGCATTTCAGTGACGAACAGCAGCGCCTGCTCAAGGAGCGGCGTAAGGCCGAAGGCCAGGAAAAAGCCGAGGTGCGCCGATGAGCAGTGACAACCTGGTCAAGATGGCCAACCAGATCGCCCACTATTTCGACAGCGAGCCTGATCGTGCGCTGGCGGTGCAGGGGGTGAGACAACACCTGAACAGCTTCTGGACCCCGGCGATGCGGCGTCAGTTGAGCGAGTGGATCGAGGCCCATGCGGGGGAAGGGCTCGATTCGAAGGTGCGGGAGGCGTTGGGGTAGTTACCAGGCCTCGGCATCGCCCATGCCGAGGCCGCGCAGGTATTGGCCGATTTCGCTATAATCGAACTTCCATCACCCCGTGAGAGGCGTTGAACGGTGAAAGGCATCAGCTTGGAAACCAAAAGAGCAGCTTGGGAAAAAACTCGCCGCTCGAACTACGCAGCCAGTCTGCGGCTTGAGGGGTTTGATGTCACGCCTGACTCCGCGGAGCGTAAGCTCCCGTCCAAGGAAGAGTTGTTGCGTCATTACCGCAAGCAGGATTGATCTTTGGACAAGTATGGTGTCGGACAGGACGCCTACTGTTATCCCGGTACGGTCGTCCTGTGCAATCTGCTTGATCTTCGTGATGATTCAGCGCTTGCCAGGGCCGAGCGGGACTTTTCCGAGCTCGCTGCCAGTCAGCTCCCATTCGAGCTCCCTCCTTACGATCTTCCCTATCTCCAGAGGCTTCATCGCGCGCTTTTTCAGGATATCTATGCGTGGGCTGGAGAAATTCGCACGCTCGATATTTCCAAAGGCGGCACACGTTTCTGCAATGTGAGCCGCATTGAAGCCGAAGCTTCAAAAGTATTCCGCAGCCTTGCACAGCAAGGTTGGTATGAGGGCTATTCGCGTGCGGATCTGGTTCACGCTGTGGCAGAAAGCTTTGGCGATTTGAACATGGTCCATCCGTTTCGCGAGGGAAATGGGCGAGCTCAGCGGATTCTTTACGAACATGTGATCTTGAACGCGGGTTTTGAAATCGATTGGTGGTCAGTCGAGCCTGATGAGTGGGTGGCTGCGAACATAGCGGCAGTTGTTTGCGATCATTCGCCTCTGGAAGCGGTTTTCGACAGGTGCATCGGGCGGACCGTCATCGGCTTGTCGCCGGTTTAGCGTTCATGGCGACGCCCAACATGAAACCTCCGTCATCTTCGCCAACCCCGGCCGGTGCTAGGCTCGAGTAAATACTCGCCACGGAAACCCCACCATGGAAATGAACTGGCACCAGGCCCTGCAAGAGAGCCTGAGCTGGCTTGCAGTCTCTTCATTGATCACACTTGTCGGCTTCACCGCCGCCGCTTTCCTGGCGGTGCGCTTTACCCGCTGGGGCCAGCAGTTCTGGCAGTTGGCGGGTGAGTACTTCAGTTTCAGGCGCAGCTGGCGCCCGCTGCTCGTATTTGCACTGTTGTTGTTCCTGGCGCTGTTCTCGGTGCGCATGAACGTGCTGTTCTCGTTCTGGTACAACGGTTTCTATAGCGCCCTGCAGGGCCTGGACCAGACGGCGTTCTGGTACCTGCTCGGGGTATTCGCGGTACTGGCAACCATTCATGTGCTGCGTTCACTGTTCAACTACTACGTCACCCAGTCGTTCAACATCCACTGGCGGGTCTGGCTGACCGAGCGCCTGACTGCCGACTGGATGCATGGCGATGCCTACTACCGCGGGCAATTCTTAGATGAGCCGGTGGACAACCCTGACCAACGTATCGAACTGGACGTCAACGCCTTCGTTACCGGCTCGGTGTCGCTGGCCCTCGGGGCAGTGAGTGCGCTGGTATCGCTGGTGGCGTTCACCGGCATTCTCTGGGGGCTGTCGGCACCACTGGCGGTTGCCGGGGTGGAGGTGCCGCGGGCGATGGTGTTTGCGGTCTATGTCTATGTGCTCATCGCCACCTGGATCGCTTTCCGCCTCGGGCGGCCGTTGATTCGCCTGAATTTCCTCAACGAAAAGCTCACGGCGAACTTTCGCTACGCACTGATGCGCTTGCGCGAGAATGCCGAGAACATTGCCTTCTACCAGGGCGCGCAGGTCGAGCGGGGCACGTTGCTCGGGCGCTTCTTCGCCTTGATCGGCAATGTCTGGGCGTTGGTCTGGCGGAGCCTGAAGTTCAATGGTTTCAACCTGGGTGTCAGCCAGGTCGCGGTGGTGTTCCCGTTCATCCTGCAGGCGCCGCGTTTCTTCCGCGGAGCGATCAAGCTGGGTGATGTGATGCAGACGTCGCAGGCGTTCGGACAAGTGCAGGATTCGTTGTCGTTTTTCCGTGAGTCCTACGACACCTTTGCCAGCTACCGCGCGACCCTCGATCGTCTCACCGGTTTTCTCGATGCCAACCACCAGGCCAGCGAGCTACCGCACGTGGCTACCCGCGAGCTGCCGCGGGCCTTGGATATCGCTGGCCTGCAGGTGCTGCGCCCGGATGGCCACCGCTTGATTGCCGACCTGAGCCTGAAGCTGCAGGCCGGGCAGGCCTTGCTGATCAAGGGGCCTTCGGGCAGCGGCAAGACCACGCTGCTTCGGGCCCTGGCGGGATTGTGGCCTTATGCAGAAGGGGCGGTCGCGCGGCCGTTGGGTGAGCAGGCGCTGTTCCTGTCGCAGCGGCCGTACCTGCCGTTGGGGGATCTGCGCACCGCCATCGCCTACCCGGCCCAGGTCGGCCAGGAGCAGGATGCGCGGATGCAACAGGCATTGCGGCAAGTGAACCTGGCGCATCTGGCCGAGCGCCTCGAGGAAAGCCGCGACTGGACGCGCATCCTGTCGATCGGCGAGCAGCAGCGCCTGGCGTTTGCGCGAGTATTGTTCAACCAGCCGCATGTGGTGTTCCTCGACGAGTCCACCTCGGCGATGGATGAAGGCTTGGAACATGCCTTGTATTCGCTGCTGCGCAACGAAATGCCGGAAACCTTGCTGGTGAGTGTCGGGCATCGCAGCACGCTGGCCGGGTTCCACAGCCACCGGCTGGAGGTCGATGGCCAGGGTGGATGGGCGTTGTTCGAGCAGGACGCGGTGGTGCTGTCCTGAGCATCAGCCGTAGACGAAAAAGCCCCCTGGCATCGCTGCCAGGGGGCTTTTTCATATGGCGCAGGCCTTACATGTTGGGGTAGTTAGGGCCGCCGGCACCTTCTGGGGTGACCCAGGTGATGTTCTGCGACGGATCCTTGATGTCGCAGGTCTTGCAGTGCACGCAGTTCTGCGCGTTGATCTGGAAGCGCTTGCTGCCGTCTTCCTGGGTGACCACCTCGTAGACACCGGCCGGGCAGTAACGCTGCGCGGGTTCGTCGTACAGCGGCAGGTTGGTGGCGATCGGCACGTTCGGATCGGTCAGCTTCAGGTGGCAGGGTTGCTCTTCTTCATGGTTGGTGCTGGAGAGGAACACCGAGCTGAGTTTGTCGAAGCTGAGCTTGCCGTCGGGCTTGGGGTAGTCGATCTTCTTGGCGTCGGCGGCCAGCTTCAGGCAGGCGTAGTCCGGCTTGGTGTCGTGCAGGGTGAAGGGCAGCTTGCCGCCGAACCAGTTCTGGTCGATATAGTTGAACGCTGCTCCGAACAGCGGGCCGAACTTGTGCATGGCCGGGCCGAAGTTGCGGCTGGCGTACAGCTCCTCATACAGCCAGCTGGCCTTGAATGCCTCGACGTAGCTGTTGAGGGCGTCGCCGCCTTCGCTGCCGGCGAACAGGGCGTCGGCCACTGCATCGGCGGCCAGCATGCCGGACTTCATTGCAGTGTGGCTGCCCTTGATCTTGGCGAAGTTCAAGGTGCCCAGATCGCAACCGATCAGCGCGCCACCGTTGAACACCATCTTCGGCAGCGAGTTCAGGCCGCCCTTGCAGATGGCGCGGGCGCCGTAGCTGATGCGCTTGCCGCCTTCCAGATATTGGCTGATCACCGGGTGGTGCTTCAGGCGCTGGAACTCGTCGAACGGCGACAGGTAAGGGTTGGCATAGGAGAGGTCGACGATCAGGCCGACCACCACCTGGTTGTTCTCCAGGTGATAGAGGAACGAGCCGCCGGTGTTCTCGGCGCTGACTACATCCAGCGGCCAGCCGGCGGTGTGCACCACCAGGCCCTGTTCGTGCTTGCTCGGGTCGATCTCCCAGATTTCCTTGATGCCGATACCGTAGTGCTGCACATCGGCTTCGCTGTCCAGGTCGAAGCGCTTGATCAGCTGCTTGCCAATGTGGCCGCGGCAACCTTCGGCGAACAGCGTGTACTTGGCGCGCAGCTCCATGCCGGGGGTGTACAGGCCGTCCTTGGGCTGACCTTCGCGGTCGACACCCAGGTCGCCGGTGACGATGCCACGGACCACGCCGTTTTCGTCGAACAGCGCTTCCTGGGCGGCGAAGCCGGGATAGATTTCCACGCCCAGGTTCTCGGCCTGCTGGGCCAGCCAGCGGCACAGGTTGCCCAGCGAGATGATGTAGTTGCCCTGGTTGTGCATGGTCTTGGGCACGAACAGGTCCGGCACCTTGACCGAACTGCCCTGGTCCTTGAGCACATAGATGTCGTCGCGCTTGACCTCGGTGTTCAGCGGGGCGCCGAGTTCTTTCCAGTCGGGGAACAGCTCGTTCAGCGCGCGGGGTTCGAAGACCGCACCGGAGAGGATGTGGGCGCCGACCTCGGAGCCTTTCTCGACCACGCAGACGCTGATCTCGTTACCGGCTTCGGCGGCCTTCTGCTTCAGGCGGCAGGCGGCAGACAGGCCCGCCGGGCCTGCGCCGACGATGACCACGTCGAATTCCATGTATTCGCGTTCCACAGGTTCTCTCCTACTCAAGGCTCATCGCGTTGCTTGTCTTATGGGTGTCGGATGCCCGCTCACGGTCGGGGCAGCTGTAGCCGTGCCGGTGGCGGACTACACCGTTTTGTCTTGGCCGCGCATTATATCTACACCACTTGGCGGGTCCAATACAAACGTTTGTTTGAATTTGCCGCAGCCCAGTAAAATCACAGGAGGGCGGCTGGAGGCTGGCCAATTTGCCGTATTGACCGGATTGGGTGTTACGGTCAAGATACGAGCGGTTTTACGCTCGCCGTAGGCTGACCGTCGGGCGCAGGTGCACCTCTAAAAACCAGGCGTAGAGCAGGGAATACAGGCCGAAACCCTTTTTGTAGTGGAGTCTACACGCCACGACAGGAAATGACCCGCGGGTTTTGCCCCGCCAGTCCGCACAGGACTGATCGGTCATGGCAAATTTCGCTCGACCCGGAACGTTTTCAGAGGTGTCCTTGTACCCACGCGCATTCGCCGGGCACGCCCCAGGCGACATTCTTTTCACCGGAGAGTAACGAGGAATCCATGAAGGTTCTTGTAGCTGTCAAACGAGTGGTCGACTACAACGTCAAGGTTCGCGTCAAGGCGGACAACTCCGGCGTCGACCTTGCAAACGTCAAGATGTCCATGAACCCCTTCTGCGAAATCGCCGTGGAAGAAGCCGTACGCCTGAAAGAGAAGGGCGTTGCGACCGAGATCGTCGCCGTTGCCGTCGGCCCGACCGCTGCCCAGGAGCAACTGCGTACCGCCCTGGCACTGGGTGCCGATCGTGCCATCCTGGTCGAGACCGCCGAGGAGCTGAACTCCCTGGCCGTGGCCAAGGCGCTGAAGGCCATCGTCGATAAAGAGCAGCCACAGCTGGTCATCCTCGGCAAGCAGGCCATCGACAGTGACAACAACCAGACCGGCCAGATGCTGGCTGCGCTGACCGGCTACGCCCAGGGCACCTTCGCCTCCAAGGTCGAAGTGGCTGGCGACAAGCTGAACGTCACCCGCGAGATCGATGGCGGCCTGCAGACCGTCGCGCTGAACCTGCCGGCGATCGTCACCACCGACCTGCGCCTGAACGAGCCGCGCTACGCGTCGCTGCCGAACATCATGAAGGCCAAGAAGAAGCCGCTGGAGACTGTGACTCCAGACGCGCTGGGCGTATCCACCGCCTCCACCACCAAGACCGTGAAAGTCGAAGCGCCTGCTGCACGCAGCGCCGGTATCAAGGTCAAGTCGGTGGCCGAACTGGTCGAGAAGCTGAAGAACGAAGCGAAGGTAATCTAAATGACTATCCTGGTTGTCGCTGAACACGAGAACGGTGCCGTTGCCCCGGCTACCCTGAACACTGTCGCTGCTGCCGCCAAGATCGGTGGTGATGTGCACGTGCTGGTCGCAGGCCAGAACGTCGGTGGCGTCGCCGAGTCCGCTGCCAAGATCGCGGGCGTTGCCAAGGTGCTGGTTGCGGACAACGCCGCCTACGCCCACGCCCTGCCTGAAAACGTAGCGCCCCTGATCGTCGAGCTGGCCAAGGGCTACAGCCACGTGCTGGCCCCGGCCACCACCAACGGCAAGAACATCCTGCCACGCGTTGCTGCGCTGCTGGACGTCGACCAGATCTCCGAGATCGTCTCGGTCGAATCCGCCGACACCTTCAAGCGCCCGATCTATGCCGGTAACGCCATTGCCACCGTGCAATCGAGCGCTGCGGTCAAGGTCATCACCGTGCGTACCACCGGCTTCGACGCCGTGGCCGCCGAAGGTGGTTCGGCTGCGGTGGAAGCCGTGGCTGCTGCCCATGATGCTGGCAAGTCGGCCTTCGTCAACGAAGAGCTGGCCAAGTCCGATCGTCCCGAGCTGACCGCTGCCAAGATCGTCGTCTCCGGCGGCCGTGGCATGGGCAACGGTGACAACTTCAAGCATCTGTACGCCCTGGCCGACAAGCTCGGTGCTGCGGTCGGTGCTTCCCGTGCCGCCGTCGACGCGGGCTTCGTGCCGAACGACATGCAGGTTGGCCAGACCGGCAAGATCGTCGCGCCGCAGTTGTACATCGCCGTCGGTATCTCCGGCGCGATCCAGCACCTGGCGGGCATGAAGGACTCCAAGGTGATCGTCGCGATCAACAAGGACGAAGAAGCCCCGATCTTCCAGGTGGCCGACTACGGCCTGGTTGCCGACCTCTTCGAGGCGGTGCCGGAGCTGGAAAAGCTGGTCTGATCCGAGCGCTTCACTTATAAAGAAGCCCGACCCTCGTAACAGGGGTCGGGCTTTTTTTTGCATGGCTGGCAAGGAGTAGGGTAATGGCGTTTGGCAGAACGGGTCGGTTGCTGGCCTGCATGGTGGCCTTGGCATCCTCGCAGGCGATGGCCGCCGGCAAATGTGAAAAGCTGGTGGCCACCGGCAGCCCGGATGCACCGCCGTACTCCTGGCAGGACCCGAAAGACTCTCGGCACCTGATCGGTGCTAACGTCGACCTGCTGCGTCAGGTGGCGGACGAGTTGGGGGTGCGGGTCGAGGTGCTGCATGCCGGGCGCCGCGAGCAGGCGCTGGAAGAGGTGCGCAGCGGGCGGATGGACCTGTTGCTGGACACGCCGATGCAAGTCGGTCAGTTGACTGCGCTGGACTACATCCATCCACCCCTGCAGCTCAACGAGTACCTGGTCTGGACCCGCCACGACTCCGCACTGGATTTCGACGGTCCGGCGGATCTGGCCCGCTATCAGGGCAGCCTTTCGGAGAAGGCACGGCTGACCCCGGCGTTCGAAGCGTTCGCCAAGTCCCAGCTCAAGCTGGTGCCTGCGCAGAATCTTACCCAGGCCTTCCAGAAGCTGGTGCTGGGGCAGGTCGATTACGTATTGGCGGGGCGCTATTCGGGGATGGCCATGACCCAGAGCCTGGGCATGAGCAACGACCTTGTCGCGCGCGGCCTGCCAGTGGATCGTCCGGGGCTGTACCTGGCCGTGTCGCACAATTCGGCCTGTAACGATGCCTGGCTGCGTGGGCAACTGGCTAAAAAGCTGACAGAATTGCCGATCTCTGGCGCCTCCGAGTCGGTGCTGCAGCGGAATGTGGAGCGCTGGAAAGCGCAGATGCAGATGACCGGGGACGCCCCCAAACAGTAGGAAGAATGCGTGAGAACCCAACCACTGATCCTGGTCCTGGCTTTTGCAGCCCTGGCCGGTTGTGCCAACGATCCGGCTCCTCATGAGCAGATGCGCCTGTCCGAGCAGGCGCTGGAGCAGGCCAAGGCTGTCGGCGCGACTGAGCAGGTCGAGGCGTTCAAGCTGGCCGAAGACAAGTTCGCTCGGGCCAAGACCAACATGGCCAGCGAAGATTTTCGTGATGCGCGCATGCGCGCCGAGCAGGCCGAGCTGGATGCACGTCTGGCCGAGGCTCAGGTGTTGACCCAGAAAAGCGAAGAGCAGTTGAAGGTGACCGAGTCGCGGATCAAGCGCCTGCGCAAGCAGCTGGAGGTACAGCCATGAGCCGTACATTCAAGCCCGGCGCCGCCTTGGTCGTGCTGGCGTTGGCCGTCGGCCTGCAGGGTTGCGCGAGCCAGCGCAGCGAGTCGGCGCTGGACGATGCCACGGCTGCGTTCCAGAAGGTCAAGGACAACTCCGACGTGCTGCGCAGTGCGCCGCGTGATGTGATCCGTGCAGGTGAGTCGCTGGCGCGAGCAGAGCGCCTGGCCAGTTATGTCGGCAGTGGCACCGACGTACGCCACTATGCCTACCTCAGCCAGCGCTACAGCGAGATCGCCCGCGAGCACGCCAATCTGGCGCTGAACCAGGAGCGCCTGGCCAAGCTCGACCTGGAGCGCCAACGTCTGCAGTTGGCGCTGCGTGAAGCGAAGCTGGCCAGCGTGCAGCAGCAGGGCAAGTGGGTCGAATCGCAGATCGCCGCCCTGGCATCGGAGCAGGCCGATCGCGGCCTGGTGATGACGCTGGGGGACGTGCTGTTCGACACCGGCGAGGCGGAACTCAAGAACTCCGCCAGTCGCACGGTGCTCAAGCTGGTGCAGTTCCTGCAGCTCAATCCGCGCCGCGTGGTACGAATCGAGGGCTACACCGACAGCACCGGGGCGGCTGAAGACAACCTGAAGCTGTCCCGTGACCGCGCGCAGTCGGTGGCTGACATGCTGGTCGACCTGGGCATCGACGAGAAACGCATCGAGGTCCAGGGGTATGGCGACCAGTACCCGGTCGAGGTCAACGCCTCGGAGCGGGGCAGGGCGCAGAACCGCCGTGTGGAGATCGTGTTCTCCGATGAGAAGGGCAAACTCGCGCCGCCGCGCTGAGGGCTGTTCGGGTGCTGCCTGGCACCCGTGCTGACGGTTCGTCTGTTCGCCGCTGTCAAGCAAGTGTAATGTCGACTATTCTCGGAACTGTCCCAGTACACTTTGCAACTGTTACGGTATTCTGTCTCGACTGTGAGTCGTACAAGAACAACGAACCCGTCCGCGCTTCGAGAATCACCATGACCAACCTGCTGTTGTATCAGCGCATTGCCCAGCAACTGGCCGATGACATCCGTCGCGGTGTCTACCAGCCAGGCGAGCGCGTGCCTTCCGTGCGCAAGATGAGCGCCCAGCTCAATGTCAGCCATGCCACGGTGCTGCAGGCCTACGCCAACCTCGAGGATCAGGGCCTGATTCGCGCCCGTCCGCAGTCTGGCTACTATGTCCACCAGACACCCGCCCTGACCGCGCAGACCCCGGATATCGCCCGGGTCGAACGCCCCGGGTTGGTTACCCGTGCCAGTATCATCCAGCAAGTACTCACTGAAGCACGCCGCGACGGTGTGTTCCCTTTCGGGGCTGCTGTTCCGCATGTGGACTACTTGCCGGTTCGAGCGCTGCACCAGCAGATCGCCAAGGTGACGCGGTTCCACAGCCCGCGTGCCTTCAGCTACATGTTCAGCCCGGGGTTCGAGCCGCTGCGTCGGCAGATCGCCATTCGCATGCGTGACGCTGGCGTGCTGGTCGACCCGCGCGAGGTGATCGTCACCCATGGCTGTGTCGACGCCCTGCAGATGGCGCTGCGCGTGTTGACGCGTCCTGGCGACCTGATCGCCGCAGAGTCACCGACCTACTATGGGCTTCTGCAGTTGGCGGACCTGCTGGGTCTGAAGGTGATCGAGATCCCCAGCGACCCGTCCACCGGCATCAGCCTCGAGGCGCTGCAACTGGCCGCCAACCAATGGTCGATCAAGGCCCTGGTGCTGACGGCGCGCCTGAGCAACCCTCTGGGCGGGACCATTCCGGAAGAGCGGCAGAAACAGTTGCTGCGCCTGGCGTCAGACTTCGATATCCAGATCGTCGAGGACGATATCTATGGCGAGCTGATGTTCGAGCAGGGGCGAACCAAGGCGCTGAAGGCGTTCGACCGGCTGGATCGGGTGATTTACTGTTCGAGCTTCTCCAAGACACTGTCGCCAGGGGTGCGCGTCGGCTGGATGATTCCTGGGCGCTACCAGGACGAAATCCAGCGCCTGCAGACCTTCACTACGCACTCGGCCTGCAGTGTCACCCAGATGGGCGTAGCGGCCTATCTCGAGAACGGCGGCTACGACCGTCACCTGCGCTTCATCCGTCAGGAGTACCGCAAGAACCTCAGTGCCTATCAGCTGGCGGTGCAGCAGCACTTCCCGGAAGGCACGCAGATGACTCGGCCTACGGGTGGGTTCATTCTCTGGGTCAGCCTGCCGGGGCGAGTCAATACTCAGGAGCTGCATGTTCGGGCGCTGGAGCAGGGCATCAGCATCGCGCCTGGCCTGATCTTCAGCAACACCGAGCAATTCAATCACTGCATCCGCCTCAATTGCGGGATTCCCTGGAGCAAGGAGGCTGAGCGGGCGGTGATGACCTTGGGGTTGCTGGCCCAACAATTGTGTCGAGAGTCTGCTGTCTCGATTTTGTAGCTTGTCATAAGGGCAGGGAACAGGGAGCATAAGCATTTTTATGCCATGCTCTTGATGCCCATGAATGCGTTTCGCCCTACTGCCCTGATGCTGTGTCTTGCGCTGTCCTGGTTGCCGGGGGCATCTGTGCAGGCTGCGCAGACGCATGCAAAGAGCGAAGTGTCCCAGGGCAAGACCGCCAAGCAAGCGGTAAAAACCCCGGCGAAGGCGGCCAGCAAGCCGGCAAGCAAGCCTAAGCCAAAGAGCAAGCCGGTCAGCAAGCCACTGCCCAATCCCAAGCTCGATCTCAGCCTGCCGAGCGAGATGGTGAAGAACCTCAAGCCGGATGTCGGCAATGCCCCGTTGACGCGCAAGCCCTTGCTGCCGTCGATGTTCCCCGAAAAACCCGCATCCGATGACAGCCCGTTCCAGCTCAATGGCCGGCTGATCAGCAACGAGATGCAGCTGCAGTTGCGCAACGACAGTCGCCGTGATGTCGAGGGTGCTGCCATCGATTTCGAATTTCGCAACTGACTACCGAGTCACTTCGGATTTCATCGGCTCGGTAATTTCAAACATATGTTTGAGCGGTTAGTATCCAGGGATGTCCGTCCCGTTCAGCTCCAGGGAGTCCAGTTGTCATGAAATGCCGTGAGGGCTGCGGTGCCTGCTGCATTGCCCCGTCCATCAGTTCGCCGATCCCCGGCATGCCCCAGGGCAAGCCGGCGGGCGAGCGTTGCCTGCACCTGTCCGTGGACAATCTTTGCGCCTTGTTCGGCAAGCCCGAACGGCCAAAGGTCTGTGGCGGGTTCAAGGCGGAGGTGGATGTCTGCGGTAGCGATCGCGACGATGCGATCAGGATCATTGGCTGGCTGGAGCAGATGACGGCGGCGTGACGTTTGGATCTTCGACAAAAGGAACAAGATGATGAGATCGATCAAGCGCGTTGTACTGCTGTGTGGCATGGGTGTATTGCTGGCGCCGACGGCCTGGGCTGAGAATTGGCAGGTGGCCAAGGACGAGGAGGGCATCAAGGTGTTCCTCAGCGAGGTGGCGGGCTCCAAGTACAAGGCCTACCGCGGGGTGATCGTCATCAAGGCGCCGCTGGCCAAGGTCAAGGCGTTGCAGGAGGATGTAGTCGGCGCCTGTGCCTGGGTGCATGAGTGCAAGTCGCAGAAGTTGCTCAAGCATGAAGGTGACCAGAGCTGGACCTACACCCAATTCAATACGCCATGGCCCGTGACGCCGCGCGATTCGATCCTGCATGTCACCACGGTGCAGGAGGCTGATGGCAGCCTTACCCGCAAGCTCGAGGGTGAGCCGAAGTACCTGCCGGAGGAAAAGGGCTTCGTGCGCGTGGCGCAGGTCGAGGGCTTCTGGAAGCTGGTGCCCAAGGGCGACAGTACCGAGGTGACCTATCAGGTGCACACCGAGCCGGGTGGTAGCGTGCCTTCGTGGTTGGCCAACAAGTTCGTGGTGGATGCGCCGTTCAATACGCTGAAGGGCTTGCGTGAGCGGGCCGAGAAGAACTGAGGTTCTTTCGTCTAAAGGCCCAATGAAAAAGGCTGCCCGAGGGCAGCCTTTTTGCGTTCAGCCTGGGCGGCTTACTTGCGGTCTTTCAGTGCGGTGATGTCGCGCTGCGGCTCGCCGGTGTACAGCTGGCGCGGACGGCCGATCTTGTACGGGCCAGAGAGCATTTCCTTCCAGTGCGAGATCCAGCCCACGGTACGTGCCAGGGCGAAGATCACGGTGAACATGCTGGTTGGAATGCCGATCGCCTTGAGGATGATCCCCGAGTAGAAGTCGACGTTCGGGTACAGCGAGCGCTCGATGAAGTAAGGATCGGTCAGGGCGATCTCTTCCAGGCGCATCGCCAGTTCCAGCTGCGGGTCGTCCTTGATGCCCAGCTCGCGCAGGACTTCGTCGCAGGTCTGCTTCATCACGGTGGCGCGCGGGTCGCGATTCTTGTAGACGCGGTGGCCGAAGCCCATCAGCTTGAACGGATCGTTCTTGTCCTTGGCCTTGGCGATGAACTTGTCGATGTTCGAGACATCGCCGATTTCATCGAGCATGGTCAGGACCGCTTCGTTCGCGCCGCCGTGGGCAGGGCCCCACAGTGCAGCGATACCGGCGGCGATACAGGCGAACGGGTTGGCACCCGAAGAGCCGGCCAGGCGCACGGTGGAGGTGGAGGCGTTCTGCTCGTGGTCGGCATGGAGGATGAAGATCCGGTCCATCGCCTTGGCCAGCACCGGGCTGATCGGTTTGATCTCGCACGGGGTGTTGAACATCATGTGCAAGAAGTTTTCCGCGTACGACAGGTCGTTGCGCGGGTACATCATGGGCTGGCCCATGGAGTACTTGTACACCATCGCTGCCAGCGTCGGCATCTTCGCGACCAGGCGCACGGCGGAGATTTCGCGGTGCTGCGGGTTATTGATGTCCAGCGAGTCGTGATAGAACGCCGACAGGGCGCCGACCACGCCGCACATGACGGCCATCGGGTGGGCGTCGCGGCGGAAGCCGTTGAAGAAGGACTTCAGCTGCTCGTGGACCATGGTGTGGTTCTTCACGGTGCTGACGAACTGGGCTTTCTGCTCTGCGTTCGGCAGTTCGCCGTTGAGCAGCAGATAGCAGGTTTCCAGGTAGTCCGATTGCTCGGCGAGCTGTTCGATCGGGTAGCCGCGGTGCAGCAGCACGCCCTTGTCGCCGTCGATGTAGGTGATCTTCGACTCGCACGAGGCGGTCGCCATGAAACCAGGGTCGAAGGTGAAGTGACCGGATGCCCCCAACCCGCGGACGTCGATAACATCGGGACCAACGGTGCCGGTTAAAATGGGCAGCTCTACGGGGGCTGCGCCCTCGATGACCAACTGCGCTTTTTTGTCAGCCATGTGGCCTCCTATTAATGCTTGAAATCATCAGACAGACCCCCCACGCAGGGCCCGCACCACTATAGAGGGATAAATTCGAATGTCAATTTGCCTAAAGGCTGGTTGAAACACCCTCCAAGCCCATGATTTTCACGAAATTGCCGCCCATTTACGCCTTTTGTTCGCTAAAGGCAATGCGCTATTCGGGCGAGCCCCTCACGTTGTCATAAGCAGCCTAACTGTCTATACTCGGCAGCCGACTCCCAGGGGCTTTCCAGCCCGCCCTGCTGGGTGTCGTGTTCTCTTCGGTGGTGGGTACCTGACCAGTACACTTACCAACAACTTTGCCCTGTTCGCTAGGGGCTCTTCAGTGTGAAAAAAGCCGTGAAAAGCCAACGACCTGTAAACCTAGACCTAAGGACCATCAAACTCCCGATCACCGCGTACACGTCCATTCTTCACCGTATTTCCGGCGTCATCCTGTTCCTCGGCCTTGCCATCATGCTGTACGCATTGGGCAAGTCGCTGGGTTCCGAGGAAGGCTTTGCCGAGGTGAAGGCGTGTCTGACCAGTCCGCTGGCCAAACTGGTGACCTGGGGCCTGCTGTCCGGCCTGCTGTATCACCTCGTCGCAGGTGTTCGCCACCTGATCATGGACATGGGTGTCGGTGAGACGCTGGAAGGCGGCAAGCTGGGCTCGAAAATCGTGATCGTCATCTCCGTGGTGCTGATCGTTCTGGCGGGAGTTTGGGTATGGTAACTAATGTCACGAACCTGTCGCGTTCGGGCCTCTATGACTGGATGGCGCAGCGCGTCTCGGCGGTCGTTCTCGCGGCTTACTTCATCTTCCTGATCGGCTACCTCGCGATCCACCCGGGCATCGACTATGCCCAGTGGCACGCTCTGTTCTCCAACAACGCGATGCGGATCTTCAGTCTGCTGGCACTTGTCGCGCTGGGCGCTCACGCCTGGGTCGGCATGTGGACCATCGCCACCGACTACCTGACGCCGATGTCGTTCGGCAAGTCGGCGACTGCGATTCGTTTCCTGTTCCAGGCGGTATGCGGCGTTGCGATGTTCGCTTACTTCGTCTGGGGTGTGCAGATTCTCTGGGGTATCTGATTCATGGCTAACATTCCAACCATTTCCTTCGACGCCATCATCATCGGTGGCGGCGGTGCGGGCATGCGCGCCGCACTGCAGCTGGCTCAAGGCGGCCACAAGACCGCTGTAGTCACCAAGGTGTTCCCGACCCGTTCGCACACCGTTTCCGCCCAGGGCGGCATCACCTGTGCCATCGCTTCGGCCGACCCGAACGACGACTGGCGCTGGCACATGTACGATACCGTCAAGGGTTCCGACTACATCGGTGACCAGGACGCTATCGAATACATGTGTCAGGAAGGCCCGGCTGCGGTCTTCGAGCTGGACCACATGGGCCTGCCGTTCTCGCGTACCGAAACCGGCCGTATCTACCAGCGTCCGTTCGGTGGCCAGTCCAAGGACTTCGGCAAGGGCGGCCAGGCCGCGCGTACTTGCGCCGCGTCCGACCGTACCGGCCACGCCCTGCTGCACACCCTCTATCAGGGCAACCTGAAGGCGGGCACCACCTTCCTCAACGAGTACTACGCCGTTGACCTGGTCAAGAACCAGGACGGCGCTTTCGTCGGTGTGATCGCGATCTGCATCGAAACCGGCGAAACCATGTACATCAAGTCCAAGGCCACCGTTCTGGCCACTGGCGGTGCGGGCCGTATCTACGCTTCCACCACCAACGCCCTGATCAACACCGGTGACGGTATCGGCATGGCCCTGCGTGCAGGCGTACCGGTACAGGACATCGAGATGTGGCAGTTCCACCCGACCGGCATCGCCGGCGCCGGTGTACTGGTCACCGAGGGTTGCCGCGGTGAGGGTGGCTACCTGATCAACGCCCACGGCGAGCGCTTCATGGAGCGTTACGCGCCGAACGCGAAGGACCTGGCTGGCCGCGACGTGGTCGCCCGTTCCATGGTCAAGGAAATCATCGCCGGCAACGGCGTGGGCCCGAACAAGGACCACGTACTGCTGAAGCTGGACCACCTGGGCGAGGAAGTGCTGCACAGCCGCCTGCCAGGTATCTGCGAACTGTCCAAGACCTTCGCCCACGTCGACCCGGTGGTCGCGCCGGTTCCGGTCGTACCGACCTGCCACTACATGATGGGCGGCGTTGCCACCAACATTCATGGCCAGGCCATCACCATGGACGCCGAAGGCAAGGATCAAATCATCCCAGGCCTGTTCGCTGTGGGTGAAGTGGCGTGCGTATCGGTTCACGGTGCCAACCGCCTGGGCGGCAACTCGTTGCTCGACCTGGTGGTCTTCGGTCGCGCTGCCGGCCTGCACCTGGAAAAAGCACTGAGCGACGGCGTCGAGTACCGCGACGCGAGCGACACCGATGTCGACGTTGCCCTGAACCGCCTGAACAAGCTCAACGAGCGTACCACCGGCGAAGACGTTGCAAGCCTCAAGCGCGAGCTGCAGAGCTGCATGCAGAACTACTTCGGTGTATTCCGTACTGGCGAATACATGCAGAAGGGTATCGAGCAGCTGGCCGGCCTGCGTGACCGCATTGCCAACGTCAAGATCAACGACAAGTCCCAGGCCTTCAACACCGCGCGTATTGAAGCGCTGGAGCTGCAGAACCTGCTGGAAGTTGCCGAGGCGACCGCCATCGCGGCCGAAGCCCGTAAAGAATCCCGCGGCGCTCACGCCCGTGAAGACTTCGAAGACCGTGATGACGAGAACTGGCTGTGCCACACCCTGTACTACCCGGGTGAGAAGCGCGTTGCCAAGCGCGGCGTCAACTTTGCGCCGAAGACAGTTCCTGCCTTCGAACCAAAAGTCCGGACTTACTAAGGGTGGCCGCTATGTTGAAAGTCGAAGTTTATCGTTACAACCCGGACACCGACTCGGCGCCCAAGATGGAGTCGTTCGACGTCGATACCGGTGGCAAGGACCTGATGGTGCTGGACGTACTGGCACTGATCAAGGAGAAGGACGAGGGCTTCTCGTACCGTCGCTCCTGCCGTGAAGGCGTTTGCGGTTCCGATGGCATGAACATGAACGGCAAGAACGGCCTGGCTTGCATCACCCCGCTGTCGGGTGTGGTCAAGGGCAACAAGCTGGTCCTGCGTCCGCTGCCAGGTTTGCCAGTCATTCGTGACCTGGTCGTCGATATGAGCATCTTCTACAAGCAGTACGAGAAGGTGAAGCCATTCCTGCAGAACGACACCCCGGCTCCGGCCATCGAGCGTCTGCAGTCGCCGGAAGATCGCGACAAGCTGGACGGTCTGTACGAGTGCATCCTGTGCGCTTGCTGCTCGACCTCCTGCCCATCGTTCTGGTGGAACCCGGACAAGTTCCTGGGCCCCGCCGCGTTGCTGCAGGCCTATCGTTTCCTGGCCGACAGCCGTGACACCAAGACGCAAGAGCGTCTGGCGTCGCTGGATGACCCGTTCAGCGTATTCCGCTGCCGCGGGATCATGAACTGCGTGAACGTCTGCCCGAAGGGTCTGAACCCGACCAAGGCGATCGGCCACGTACGTAACATGCTGCTGCAAAGCGGCACCTGATTCGAAAATGTTGCACCAGCAGTAAGCCGAAGCGCGGGTGGTGAGCCCGCGCCGAGGTAAAACCCGAGCAAGGGCCCAAAAAGCCCGCGCTCATTACCTATGAAGATATGAGACCAGCAGGGGCTTCCGGGCTGGTACCCGGAAAATCTGCAGGATCCAGGTGGCGTGGTTAGTCGCTGTGTTCGGACTTTTCCAGGTTTGCGTGGCTCTTGCCGATCCGTCCCCTAACCGAGGGTGACCAAGCATGCAAGAAAGCGTGATGCAGCGCATGTGGGAAAGCGCCCACCTTTCAGGTGGTAACGCTGCATATGTGGAAGAGCTCTACGAGCTCTACCTGCACGACCCTAACGCTGTGCCAGAAGAGTGGCGCACCTACTTCCAGAAGTTGCCCGCCGACGGCAGCACCGCTACCGACGTATCGCACTCTACGATCCGCGACCATTTCGTACTGCTGGCAAAGAACCAGCGCCGCGCCCAACCGGTTTCCGCCGGGAGCGTGAGCAGTGAACACGAGAAGAAGCAGGTTGAAGTGCTGCGACTGATCCAGGCCTATCGTATGCGCGGCCATCAGGCTGCCCAGCTCGACCCGTTGGGGTTGTGGCAGCGCCCTGCGCCCGTAGACCTGTCGATCAATCACTACGGCTTGACCAATGCCGACCTTGATACGACCTTCCGTGCCGGCGACCTGTTCATCGGCAAAGAGGAAGCGAGCCTACGCGAAATCTTCGAGGCGCTGCAGAAGACATATTGTCGCACCATTGGCGCCGAGTTCACCCACATCGTCGATTCCGAGCAACGCAGCTGGTTCCAGCAGCGCCTCGAAAGCGTTCGTGGCCGTCCTGACTTCTCCGTTGACGTGCAGACTCACCTGCTCGAGCGCGTTACCGCGGGCGAAGGCCTGGAAAAATACCTGGGCACCAAGTACCCGGGTACCAAGCGCTTCGGTCTGGAAGGCGGCGAAAGCCTGATTCCGATGCTGGACGAAATGATTCAGCGTTCCGGCTCCTACGGCACCAAGGAAGTCGTGATCGGCATGGCCCACCGTGGCCGTCTGAACGTGCTCGTCAACACCTTCGGCAAGAACCCGCGCGAGCTGTTCGACGAGTTCGAAGGCAAGAAGATGAACGAGCTGGGCTCCGGTGACGTGAAGTATCACCAGGGCTTCTCCAGCAACGTCATGACCCCTGGTGGTGAAGTCCACCTGGCAATGGCGTTCAACCCGTCCCACCTGGAAATCGTCTCGCCAGTGGTAGAGGGTTCGGTTCGTGCCCGCCAGGACCGCCGCAACGACACCGTTGGCGACAAGGTCCTGCCGATCTCGATCCACGGCGACGCGGCCTTCGCAGGCCAGGGCGTGGTCATGGAAACCTTCCAGATGTCGCAGACCCGCGGTTTCAAGACCGGCGGTACCGTGCACATCGTGATCAACAACCAGGTCGGCTTCACCATCAGCAACCCGCTGGACGCGCGCTCCACCGAGTACGCCACCGACGTGGCCAAGATGATCCAGGCGCCGATCCTGCACGTGAACGGCGACGATCCGGAAGCTGTGCTGTTCGTGACACAACTGGCCATCGACTACCGCATGCAGTTCAAGCGTGACGTGGTGATCGACCTGGTCTGCTACCGTCGTCGCGGCCACAACGAGGCCGACGAACCGAACGGCACCCAGCCGCTGATGTACCAGCAGATCACCAAGCAGCGCACCACCCGTGAGCTGTACGCCGACGCGCTGATTCAAGCCGGTCGCATCGACGCCGAGCGCGCCCAGGCCAAGATCGACGAATACCGCAACGCGCTGGACAACGGCCTGCACGTGGTCAAGAGTCTGGTCAAGGAGCCGAATCGCGAGCTGTTCGTCGACTGGCGTCCGTACCTGGGCCATGCCTGGACTGCGCGTCACGACACGCGCTTCGACCTCAAGACCCTTCAGGAACTGTCGGCCAAGCTGCTCGAGCTGCCAGAAGGTTTCGTCGTCCAGCGCCAGGTCGCCAAGATCTACGAAGACCGTCAGAAGATGCAGGCCGGTGGCTTGCCGATCAACTGGGGTTATGCAGAGACCATGGCCTACGCCACCCTGCAGTTCGAAGGTCACCCGATCCGCATGACCGGCCAGGACATCGGCCGTGGCACCTTCTCGCACCGTCACGCGGTGCTGCACAACCAGAAGGACGCCAGCACCTACGTTCCGCTGAAGAACCTGTTCCCAGGCCAGCCGAAGTTCGAACTGTACGACTCCTACCTGTCGGAAGAAGCCGTACTGGCCTTCGAATACGGCTACTCCACCACCACGCCGAATGCGCTGGTGATCTGGGAAGCCCAGTTCGGTGACTTCGCCAACGGTGCGCAGGTGGTGATCGACCAGTTCATCACCAGCGGCGAGCACAAGTGGGGTCGTCTGTGCGGCCTGACCATGCTGCTGCCGCACGGCTACGAAGGCCAGGGCCCCGAGCACTCCTCGGCCCGTCTGGAGCGTTACCTGCAGCTGTGCGCCGAGCACAACATCCAGGTGTGCGTGCCGACCACGCCGGCGCAGATCTACCACCTGCTGCGTCGTCAGGTCATCCGCCCGCTGCGCAAGCCGCTGATCGTGCTGACGCCAAAGTCGCTGCTGCGCCACAAGCTGGCCATCTCGACGCTGGAAGATCTGGCAGAAGGCTCGTTCCAGACCGTGATCCCGGAAATCGATGCCATCGATCCGGCCAAGGTCGAGCGCCTGGTGCTGTGCAGCGGCAAGGTCTACTACGACCTGCTGGAAAAACGTCGTGCCGAAGGCCGCGAAGACATCGCCATCGTGCGTATCGAGCAGCTGTATCCGTTCCCTGAGGACGACCTGGTCGAGATCCTGGCGCCTTACACCAACCTCAAGCATGCAGTTTGGTGTCAGGAAGAGCCGATGAACCAGGGTGCCTGGTACAGCAGCCAGCATCACATGCGCCGTATCCTGGGCCGCCACAACAAGGCGCTGGTCCTGGAATACGCCGGTCGCGACGCTTCTGCCGCGCCAGCCTGTGGTTACGCATCGAAGCACGCCGAGCAGCAGGAAAAACTGCTGCAAGACGCGTTCACTGTCTAACGCCTTCGCGCACCTGAAACCGAATTTAAGGAAACACTGATAATGGCTATCGAGATCAAAGCCCCAACCTTCCCGGAATCGGTTGCCGATGGCACCGTTGCCACCTGGCACAAGAAGCCGGGCGAAGCCGTCAAGCGTGACGAGCTGATCGTCGACATCGAGACCGACAAGGTCGTCCTGGAAGTTCTGGCCACCGCTGATGGCGTGCTGGGCGACATCGTCAAGGGCGAGGGCGACACCGTACTGTCCGACGAAGTCCTGGGTTCGATCGTTGAAGGTGGCGCCGCTGCTGCTGCGCCTGCTGCTGCCGCTGCTCCGGCTGCCGCTCCGGCCGCCGCCGATGCAGGTGAGGACGACCCGGTTGCCGCGCCTGCCGCGCGCAAACTGGCCGAAGAGAACGGTATCGACCTGGCCACCGTTTCCGGTACTGGCAAAGGCGGTCGTATCACCAAGGAAGACGTGGTGGCTGCAGTCGCCAACAAGAAGTCGGCCCCTGCCGCACCTGCTGCCAAGCCGGCTGCCGCTGCCGCTGCTCCGGTTGTCGTCGCTGCTGGCGATCGCACCGAGAAGCGTGTGCCGATGACCCGTCTGCGCGCCAAGATCGCTGAGCGTCTGGTCGAAGCCCAGTCGAGCATGGCCATGCTGACTACCTTCAACGAAGTCGACATGACCGAAGTCATGGCCCTGCGTTCGAAGTACAAGGACCTGTTCGAGAAGACCCACAACGGCGTACGCCTGGGCTTCATGTCGTTCTTCGTCAAGGCCGCCACCGAGGCGCTGAAGCGCTTCCCGGCAGTCAACGCTTCGATTGATGGCAACG
Source organism: Pseudomonas wayambapalatensis (assembly GCF_049942315.1). NCBI lineage: Bacteria > Pseudomonadati > Pseudomonadota > Gammaproteobacteria > Pseudomonadales > Pseudomonadaceae > Pseudomonas > Pseudomonas wayambapalatensis. The sequence continues at coordinate 6,106 of NZ_JBNFMU010000161.1, read as the reverse complement.
ACATCGTTTACCATGGCTACGCGGACGTCGGCGTTGCCGTCTCCAGCGACCGTGGCCTGGTGGTACCGGTGCTGCGCAATGCCGAGTCGATGTCGCTGGCCGAGATCGAGAACGGCATCGCCACCTTCGGCAAGAAGGCCCGTGACGGCAAGCTGTCGATCGAAGAGATGACCGGCGGTACCTTCACCATCACCAACGGTGGTACCTTCGGTTCGATGATGTCGACCCCGATCGTCAACCCGCCGCAGGCCGCGATCCTGGGTATGCACAACATCATCCAGCGTCCGATGGCGATCAATGGCCAAGTGGTCATTCGCCCGATGATGTACCTGGCGCTGTCCTATGACCACCGCCTGATCGACGGCAAGGAAGCGGTAACCTTCCTGGTGACCATCAAGAACCTGCTGGAAGATCCGTCCCGTCTGCTGCTGGACATCTAATCACGCAGCTGCACGCTGCAGGCGACAGGCTCCCGACCGGAGCAGGTCGCCTTGCCGCGTGCGGCTTGTAGCTTGAAGCTGATAAGGAATCTTTTATGACCCAGAAATTCGACGTAGTGGTGATTGGTGCGGGTCCTGGCGGCTATGTTGCTGCCATCAAGGCTGCCCAACTTGGTCTGAAGACTGCCTGTATCGAGAAGTACACCGACGCCGAGGGCAAGCTGGCCCTGGGCGGCACCTGCCTGAACGTAGGTTGCATTCCTTCCAAGGCGCTGCTGGACAGCTCCTGGAAATACAAGGAAGCAAAAGAGAGCTTCAACGTCCACGGCATCTCCACTGGCGAAGTGAAGATGGACGTCGCCGCGATGGTTGGTCGCAAGGCTGGCATCGTCAAGAACCTGACCGGTGGCGTTGCCACCCTGTTCAAGGCCAACGGCGTTACTTCGATCCAGGGCCACGGCAAGCTGCTGGCTGGCAAGAAAGTCGAAGTCACCAAGGCTGACGGTACCACCGAAGTCATCGAAGCCGAGAACGTGATCCTGGCCTCCGGCTCGCGTCCGATCGACATTCCGCCGGCTCCGGTCGACCAGAATGTGATCGTCGACTCCACTGGCGCCCTGGAATTCCAATCGGTACCCAAGCGCCTGGGCGTGATCGGCGCTGGCGTCATCGGCCTGGAGCTGGGCTCGGTCTGGGCTCGCCTGGGTGCTGAAGTGACCGTGCTGGAAGCGCTGGACACCTTCCTGATGGCTGCCGACACCGCCGTGTCGAAAGAAGCTCAGAAGACCCTGACCAAGCAAGGCCTGGACATCAAGCTGGGCGCGCGCGTCACCGGCTCGAAAGTCAACGGCGACGAAGTCGAAGTGACCTACACCAACGCCGAAGGCGAGCAGAAGATCGTCTTCGACAAGCTGATCGTTGCGGTCGGCCGTCGTCCTGTGACCACCGATCTGCTGGCTGCCGATAGCGGTGTGAACATCGACGAGCGTGGCTACATCTTCGTCGACGACTACTGCGCCACCAGCGTGCCGGGCGTCTACGCCATCGGCGACGTAGTTCGCGGCATGATGCTGGCACACAAGGCCTCGGAAGAGGGCATCATGGTCGTCGAGCGCATCAAGGGCCACAAGGCTCAGATGAACTACGACCTGATCCCGTCGGTTATCTACACCCACCCGGAAATCGCCTGGGTCGGCAAGACCGAACAAGCATTGAAAGCCGAAGGCGTTGAGGTTAACGTGGGCACCTTCCCGTTCGCGGCCAGCGGCCGTGCGATGGCTGCCAACGACACCGGTGGCTTCGTCAAGGTCATCGCCGATGCCAAGACCGACCGCGTCCTGGGTGTTCACGTGATCGGCCCATCGGCTGCCGAGCTGGTTCAGCAAGGCGCGATCGCAATGGAATTCGGCACCAGTGCCGAGGACCTGGGCATGATGGTCTTCAGCCATCCGACCCTGTCCGAAGCGTTGCATGAAGCAGCGCTGGCTGTGAATGGCGGTGCCATTCACGTGGCCAACCGTAAGAAGCGTTAATTATAAAAACCACGGCGGGCTGCCCGTCGTGGGTCTTGCGTGCAAGATCCACCGCGGAATGTCCGCCGGACCGGGCCACCGGAAAAATCCGGGGTTAACGGTCACAGGTGGCGCGGCTCTGGAAACAGCGCAGCGCCGAAGCGCAGTACCTAACGAAGACGGTAAAAAGCATGAATCTTCACGAGTATCAGGGTAAACAGCTGTTCGCTGAGTACGGCCTGCCAGTTTCCAAGGGTTTCGCTGTCGATACCCCTGAGCAAGCCGCAGAAGCCTGCGACAAGATCGGCGGTTCCGAGTGGGTTGTAAAAGCCCAGGTCCACGCTGGTGGTCGCGGTAAGGCGGGCGGCGTCAAGCTGGTTCGCAGCAAGGAAGACGCCAAGGCGTTCGCTGCGCAGTGGTTGGGCAAGAATCTGGTGACCTACCAGACTGACGCCAACGGTCAACCAGTCTCCAAGATCCTGGTCGAATCCTGCACTGACATCGCCAAAGAGCTGTACCTGGGCGCTGTAGTGGATCGTTCGAGCCGTCGTATCGTGTTCATGGCTTCCACCGAAGGTGGCGTGGACATCGAGAAAGTCGCTCACGAAACTCCTGAGAAGATCCTCAAGGCTACCATCGACCCGCTGGTCGGCGCTCAGCCGTTCCAGGGTCGCGAGCTGGCTTTCCAGCTGGGCCTGGAAGGCAAGCAAGTACAACAGTTCGCCAAGATCTTCGTAGGTCTGGCCAAGCTGTTCAAGGACCATGACCTGGCCCTGCTGGAAGTGAACCCGCTGGTGATCAAGGCCGACGGCGACCTGCACTGCCTCGATGCCAAGATCAACATCGACGCCAACGCCATGTACCGTCAGCCTAAGCTGAAGACCTTCCACGACCCGTCCCAGGACGACGCCCGTGAAGCCCACGCTGCCAAGTTCGAACTGAACTACGTAGCGCTGGAAGGCAACATCGGCTGCATGGTCAACGGTGCCGGTCTGGCCATGGGTACCATGGACATCGTCAACCTGCACGGCGGCAAGCCAGCCAACTTCCTCGACGTTGGTGGTGGTGCTACCAAGGAACGCGTTACCGAAGCGTTCAAGATCATCCTGTCCGACAGCAATGTCGCGGCCGTTCTGGTCAACATCTTCGGTGGTATCGTTCGTTGCGACATGATTGCCGAAGGCATCATCGGTGCAGTGAAAGAAGTCGGCGTGAAAGTACCGGTCGTTGTCCGCCTCGAAGGCAACAACGCCGAACTGGGCGCTAAAGTACTGGCAGAAAGCGGTTTGAACATCATTGCGGCAACCAGCCTGACCGACGCTGCTCAACAAGTTGTCAAAGCTGCGGAGGGCAAGTAATGAGCGTCCTGATCAATAAAGACACCAAAGTCATCTGCCAGGGCTTCACCGGCTCGCAGGGTACTTTCCACTCCGAACAAGCCATCGCCTACGGCACCAAGATGGTCGGCGGCGTCACCCCAGGCAAGGGTGGCACCACCCACCTGGGCCTGCCGGTGTTCAACACCGTCAAGGAAGCTGTGGAAGCTACCGGCGCTGACGCTTCGGTCATCTACGTTCCGGCTCCGTTCTGCAAGGACTCGATCCTGGAAGCGGCCTTCGGCGGCATCAAGCTGATCGTCTGCATCACCGAAGGTATTCCTACCCTCGACATGCTGGACGCCAAGGTCAAGTGCGACGAGCTGGGTGTCACCCTGATCGGCCCTAACTGCCCAGGCGTCATCACTCCGGGCGAGTGCAAGATCGGCATCATGCCAGGCCACATTCACTTGCCAGGCAAGGTCGGTATCGTTTCCCGTTCCGGCACCCTGACCTACGAAGCGGTCAAGCAGACCACCGACGCCGGCTTCGGCCAATCGACCTGCGTCGGCATCGGCGGCGACCCAATCCCAGGCTCCAACTTCATCGACATCCTGAAGCTGTTCCAGGAAGACCCGAAGACCGAAGCGATCGTCATGATCGGTGAGATCGGCGGTTCGGCTGAAGAAGAAGCTGCTGCCTACATCAAGGCCAACGTCACCAAGCCTGTCGTTTCCTACATCGCTGGTGTTACCGCTCCTGCGGGCAAGCGTATGGGCCACGCTGGCGCCATCATCTCCGGCGGTAAAGGCACTGCAGACGAGAAATTCGCTGCACTGCAGGACGCTGGCGTGAAGACCGTGCGTTCCCTGGCTGACATCGGCAAGGCCCTGGCCGAGCTGACTGGCTGGGAAGCCAAGAAGTAAGTAACACGCTATACCCCCCACGCGCACAAAGGCCACCTACGGGTGGCCTTTGTCGTTCTGGGTCGTCCCGCGATGGGCCCGGAAATGACAACTCAGATTATTCGATCGGGCCCATAGGATTTTTCCAGCAGACGATGGTTTCAATCCGAGGATAATCCAGCCATCCTCGGTCACGCAGACGTCAAACACATACACACATCGGACAACCAGCACCATTGCAGTGCGTTTGCCCGGCAAATTCTGTAACCTACGCGTTCACTCTGTGCCCGTACCCCAAAAGGGAACGACACGCTAAACGGGTCTGGCTCATCAAGCCGGGCAGCATTTCCCTCATCCATGTGGAAATCCCTTCTCGAATCCCGATTTCAGCAGTGTGGTACTTCCTTAAATGAAAGTGTTAAAAGGCCAGGATATCCTGGCGCTTGGCTTTATGACGTTCGCGCTTTTCGTCGGTGCGGGCAATATCATCTTCCCGCCTATCGTTGGCCTGCAGTCCGGTCCGCACGTGTGGATGGCGGCGCTGGGCTTCCTGGTCACCGCCGTGGGTCTGCCAGTCATTACCGTGGTTGCCCTGGCGAAGGTCGGTGGCGGGATGGATGCCCTGAGCAGCCCGATCGGCAAGTTCTTCGGCGGCCTGTTGGCGGCAGTCTGCTACCTCTCGGTCGGCCCGCTGTTCGCTACCCCGCGCACCGCGACCGTTTCGTTCGAGGTGGGTGTGGCGCCACTGACCGGTGAAAGCCCGCTGGCGCTGTTCATCTACAGCCTGGTGTACTTCGCTGTGGTGCTGGCCGTGTCGATGTATCCGGGCAAGCTGCTCGATACCGTCGGTCGCTTCCTGGCACCGCTGAAGATCATCGCCCTGGCGGTGCTCGGCATTGCTGCCTTCGCGCTGCCAGCGGGCTCGATTGGTGACGCGCAGCCGGCTTACGTCGCAGCTCCGTTCTCCCAAGGCTTCATCAATGGCTACCTGACCATGGATACCCTCGGTGCCCTGGTGTTCGGCATCGTCATCGTCAACGCCATCCGTTCGCGCGGTGTGGAGTCGCCCAAGCTGATCACTCGCTACGCCATCATCGCCGGCCTGATCGCCGGTGTCGGCCTGGCGCTGGTGTACATCAGCCTGTTCCGCCTCGGCGCCGGCAGCCATGAGATCGCTGCGAACGCGAGCAACGGTGCTGCGGTTCTGCATGCCTACGTGCAGCACACCTTCGGCTCGCTGGGCAGTGGTTTCCTGGCCGTGCTGATCGCGCTGGCCTGCCTGGTCACTGCCGTGGGCCTGACCTGTGCCTGTGCCGAGTACTTCAGCCAGATCCTGCCGCTGTCGTACCGTGCCCTGGTGGTGATCCTGGCGGGCTTCTCGCTGCTGATCTCGAACCTGGGCCTGACCAAGCTGATCATGTTCTCGATCCCGGTGCTGACCGCCATCTACCCGCCATGCATCGTGGTCGTGGGCCTGAGCTTCGTGAAGGACCTGTGGAACTCGCCGGTACGCATTCTCGCGCCGGTCATGCTCGTTTCGCTGCTGTTCGGCATGGTCGATGCGATCAAGGGCAGCAGCCTGGCGCACATCCTGCCGGACGCGGTGGCGCACTTGCCGCTGAGCGAGCAGGGCCTGGCCTGGCTGGTGCCTTCGGTGATCGCCCTGGCCGCCGCGGTGGTCTGTGATCGTCTGCTCGGCAAGCCACGCGAGGCGCTGGCCTGATGGGTGAAGCCTGCAGCGGGTGCTGGCCACAAGCCTATTGACACTTGCTGGATGTTTGAGCCCGAAGCCCCGTATCCGAAAGGATGCGGGGCTTTTTGCTGGCTACTGTTTCTGTAGGAGCGGGCTTGCCCGCGAACAGGCCCGCCCTGGCAAGATGGTTTTCACAACCTCAGTGTGCCTTTCATCGATAGCCAGCGTCGAATCCGCAGGC
>NZ_JBNFMU010000160.1:0-21682 GCF_049942315.1 Pseudomonas wayambapalatensis | reverse complement strand
GACTGCGTAAGCCTGGGGCCGATGCTGCAGGGGCTGCGCAAGCCAGTGAACGACTTGCCGCGCGATGCGTTTCAGCGCACGTGACTGGCCTGGATCGCCGTCAATGCGATGGTGTGCACGATATCGTCCACCTGCGCACCGCGCGGCAAGTCGTTCACTGGCTTGCGCAGCCCCTGCAGCATCGGCCCCAGGCTTACGCAGTCGGCACTGCGTTGCACTGCCTTGTGCGTGGTGTTGCCGGTGTTCAGGTCCGGGAACACGAACACCGTGGCGCGACCCGCTACCTGGCTGTGCGGTGCCAACTGCCGGGCAATCTCCGGGTTGGCTGCGGCGTCGTACTGCAACGGCCCGTCGATCAGCAGATCATGTTCGGCCTGCTGCGCCAGGCGCGTGGCTTCGCGCACCTTTTCCACTTCCTCGTCACTGGCCGCCGAGTCGCTCGAATAACTGAGCATCGCCACACGCGGTGCAATCCCGAAGGCCTGCGCCGATTCGGCGCTTTGCCGTGCGATTTCCGCCAGCTCCACGGCGCTGGGGTGCGGGTTCATGATGCAGTCGCCGTACACCAGCACCTGCTCGGGGAACAGCATGAAGAACACCGACGACACCAGGCTGCAGTCTGGCGCGGTCTTGATCAGTTGCAGGGCCGGGCGGATGGTGTTGGCGGTGGAGTGCACCAACCCTGAAACCAGGCCGTCGACCTCATCCAGCGCCAGCATCATGGTGCCGATCACCACTGGATCCTCCAGCTGCTGCTCGGCCATCGGGGCGTTGAGGTTGCGGCTCTTGCGCAGCTCGACCATCGGCTCGACGTAGCGTGCGCGAATGAGCTCGGGGTCGAGGATTTCCAGGTCGGCGGGCAGGGTGATGCCCTGGGCGCGGGCCACCGCCTCGACTTCCTCGGGCTTGGCCAGCAATACGCAGCGGGCGATGCCACGCGCCTGGCAGATGGCGGCGGCCTGCACCAGCAACGGTTCGGCGCCCTCGGGCAGGACGATGCGCTTGTTGGCCTGCTGCGCGCGTTGGATCAGTTGATAGCGGAACACCGCGGGCGACAGGCGCATCTCTCGCGGCGTACCGCAACGCTGGTGCAACCAGTGGGCGTCGAGGTGGCTGGCGACGAAGTCGGTGATGAACTCGGCGCGCTCGCGGTCGTCCACCGGGATCTCGCGGTTCAGCGAGTTGAGCTGGTTGGCGGTGTCGTACGAGCCGGTGCTCACCGAAAGGATCGGCAGGCCGGCCTGCAGGGCGCCGCGGCACAGTTCGAGGATGCGCGGGTCAGGCTTGCTGTCGCTGGTCAGCAGCAGCCCGGCCAGCGGAACGCCGTTGATCGCTGCCAGGCTCACGGCGAGGATGATGTCGTCGCGATCCCCGGGCGTCACCACCAGGGTGCCCGGCTTGAGCAGCGGCACGGTGTTGGCCACGGTGCGCGCGCAGATGATGATCTTGTTCATCCGCCGCTGTTCGTAGTCGCCGGCATTGAGCACCTGGGCGCCGAGCAGCTCGGCCACATCGCGGGTGCGCGGGGCGTTGAGGTCGGCCTGGTAAGGGATGCAGCCGAGCAGGCGGAAGTCGTTGCCGCGCAGCAGTGGCGAATGCTCGCGCAGGCGCGTGGCGAAATCGACCATGCTTTCGTCGGTACGGACCTTGTTGAGAATGACCCCGAGGACTTTCGGGTCGCGTGGGCCACCGAACAGTTGGGCCTGCAGTTCGACCCGCCCGGACAGTTCGCTGAGCACCTCGTTCTCCGGTGCCGAGACCAGGATCACCTCGGCGTCCAGGCTCTTGGCCAGGTGCAGGTTGACCCGCGCCGCATAGCTGGCATGACGGGTCGGCACCATGCCCTCGACCACCACCACGTCGTTGCCGACGCAGGCTTGCTGGTACAGGCGGATGATTTCTTCGAGCAGTTCGTCGAGTTGGCCATCGCCCAGCATGCGCTCGACCTGGGCCAGGCTCAGCGGCGTGGGAGGCTTGATGCCGTGGGTGCGTGCGACCAGCTCGCTGGAGCGCTCAGGGCCGGTATCGCCGGGATGCGGCTGGGCGATCGGCTTGAAGAAACCGACTTTCAGGCCGCCGCGCTCGAGGGCGCGTACCAGGCCGAGGCTGATGGAGGTCAGGCCGACACCAAAGTCGGTCGGCGCGATGAAAAATGTCTGCATGCGTGCTTCTCGGAATAAGCGGTGCAAGGGATCAACGGCCAAGGGTAGCGCTATCGGCCCCCTGCGCGCACCAGCCGCAGGCAAAAGCCTGGCCGATGCGCCGGGTGCGCTCGTGCGCATCGAGCACCCAGGGGCGTGCCTGCCACGGCGGCTGGTGGCGCAGGTGCTGGGTATGGCCGCAGGACAGCTCGACCACCCATTGGCCTTCCTCGTCCTGGTGAAAGCCGATGATCCGACTGATGGGCCGTTCGCCACCCGCCGCGCGTTCGCAATCGGGCGAGGCCTTGGTTACACTTGTGCGCTCTACATTCTTTTGCAAAAGGTCTTGCCCCATGCTGATCGCCGCCAACAAGGCAGTCTCCATCGACTATACCCTGACCAACGACGCCGGGGAGACCATCGACAGCTCCGCCGGTGGCGCGCCACTGGTTTACCTGCACGGTGCCGCCAACATCATCCCGGGCCTGGAAAAAGCCCTGGAAGGCAAGCAGGCCGGCGACGAACTGACCGTTGCCATCGAGCCGGAAGACGCCTACGGCGAGTACCTGGCCGAGCTGGTCAGCACCCTGAACCGCAGCATGTTCGAAGGTGTCGACCAACTGGAAGTCGGCATGCAGTTCCACGCTTCGGCGCCGGACGGCCAGATGCAGATCGTCACCATCCGCGACATCGACGGCGACGACGTGACCGTCGACGGCAACCACCCTCTGGCAGGTCAGCGCCTGAACTTCCAGGTCAAGGTGGTCAACGTGCGTGACGCCAGCGAAGAAGAAATCGCTCACCGTCACATCCACGGTGAAGGTGGCCATCACCACTGATTTCTCAGCTAAGCTCTGAGAGTCGTCAGGCGCTCGAGCAAGCCGACCTACCCTCTGCGGGCGGGTACACGGCTTGATCGCGCGCCTTTTTAGTGGGCGCAATTCGCCCCAGCGGCAACCGGCAACCTGAGAGGGGAATCAAGATGAGTGCATTTCACGATCTGACGCTCAAGGCGCTGAACGGCCAGGACCTGCCCCTGGCACCGTTCAAGGGTAAGGTGCTGCTGGTGGTCAATGTCGCCTCCAAGTGCGGCCTGACGCCTCAGTACGCGTCGCTGGAGAAGCTGCACCAGCAGTTCAAGGGCCAGGGCTTCAGTGTGCTCGGCCTGCCGTGCAATCAGTTCGCCGGCCAGGAGCCAGGGAGCGAAGACGAGATCCAGAAGTTCTGCAGCCTGAACTATGGCGTCAGCTTCCCCTTGAGCGCCAAGCTCGAGGTCAACGGGCCTGAGCGTCATTCGCTGTACCGCCTGCTGGCAGGCGAGGGCGCGGAGTTTCCCGGCGATATCACCTGGAATTTCGAGAAGTTCCTGGTGGGCAAGGACGGCCGCGTCCTGGCGAGGTTTGCGCCCCGCACTGCGCCGGACGATCCGACGGTGGTTCAGGCGGTCGAGAAGGCACTGGCCTGATGCATGCTGGAGCGGCGAACCGCCGCTCAGTTTTGCCACAGGTGCAGGAGCAAGCTGCGCCATATCGTGCTCAATCACCCAAATCAATAATGCTGTGCCCGCCACTCGGCTGGCTCTAAGCTCAGGCGCATTTCCTTACCCTCATCGGGAGCGCCGCATGTCCAGCAACCCACTGTTCCAGCCCTTCACCCTGGGCTCCCTCGAGTTGCCGACCCGCGTGGTCATGGCGCCGATGACCCGTACTTTCTGCCCTGGCGGCGTACCGCACGACGGCGTCGTCGAGTACTACCGGCGCCGCGCTGCGGCTGGCGTGGGTCTGGTCATCACCGAGGGCACCACGGTCGATCACAAGGCTGCCAACGGTTATCCGAATGTGCCGCGCTTTTACGGCGAAAACGCCCTGGCTGGCTGGAAGAAGGTGGTCGATGCCGTGCACGCCGAAGGCGGGCGCATCGTTCCGCAGCTGTGGCATGTGGGCAGCGTTCGCCGCCTGGGCACCGAACCGGACGCCAGCGTGCCGGGCTATGGCCCGAGCGGTAAAAGCAAGGATGGCCAGGTGGTGGTTCATGAAATGACCCACGATGACATCCGTGAGGTCATCGCCGCCTTTGCACAAGCGGCCCGCGATGCCAAGGCCATCGGTATGGATGGCGTCGAGATCCACGGCGCGCACGGCTACCTGATCGACCAGTTCTTCTGGGCCACCAGCAACCAGCGCAGTGACGAATACGGCGGCGATCTGGCGCAACGCTCGCGCTTCGCCATCGAACTGGTCCAGGCTGTGCGTGCTGCGGTGGGGCCTGGTTTCCCGATCATCTTCCGGTTCTCCCAATGGAAACAGCAGGACTACAGCGCGCGTCTGGTCGAAACGCCCGAGGCATTGGCAGCCTTCCTTAAGCCGCTGGCCGATGCCGGTGTGGATATCTTCCACTGCTCCACCCGCCGTTTCTGGGAGCCAGAGTTCGACGGCTCGCCACTGAACCTGGCCGGTTGGACCCGCAAGCTCACCGGCAAGCCGAGCATCACCGTTGGCAGCGTCGGTCTGGATGGCGAGTTCCTGCAGTTCATGGTCGACACTGACAAGGTGGCCAAGCCAGCCAGCCTGGAAGGCCTGCTGCAGCGCCTGGGCGATGAGGAGTTCGACCTGGTCGCGGTCGGCCGTGCGCTGCTGGTGGATGCCCAGTGGGCGCAGAAAGTCCGCGAGGGCCGTGAGGACGAGATTCTGCCGTTCAGCCGCGAGGCGCTGTCGAGCCTGACTTGATCGTCAGTGGCGTGGCCGCGCGCTCACCCTGGGCGGCGGTCTGCCGACAGGCGCTGTACAAGTGCCCCTCGAACTCTTCGACGATCGCCTGCCAGCCCTGGCGACTGGCGTGCTGGCGGGCATTGAGACGCACCCTGCGCAGGGTCTCGGCGTCCTCGAGCAGCCAGCATGCGGCGTCGATGAATGCTGGCTGATCCCCCGGCATGGCCAGCGCGCCGCTGTGTCCGTGGCGAATATGCTGGGCTGCGGCGGCCTCGTCGTACGCCACTACCGCAAGGCCCGAGGCCAGTGCTTCGAGCACCACGTTGCCGAAGGTTTCGGTGAGGCTGGGGAACAGGAACAGGTCGCCGCTGGCGTAATGTTCGGCCAGTGTTTCGCCGCGTTGCACGCCACAAAACACCGCATCGGGGAACTGCTGCTGCATCTGCGCCCGCAGTGGCCCGTCGCCGACCACTATCAGGCGCAGGCGTCGCTGTGGATAACTCTTCTGCAGCCCCTGCATGCAAGGCAGCAGCAGTGCGAGGTTCTTCTCCGCCGCCAGGCGGCCGACGTGCAGCACCGCGACGTCATCCGGGCCAAGGCCCCACTGCTCACGCAGCGCCTGGCTGCGCCGTGCCGGGTTGAACAGTTGCGCATCGACGCCACGCGCCATCAGTGTCAGGCGTTCGAAACCACGGCGCTCCAGTTCCAGGCGCTGGCTGGCGCTGGGGACCAGGGTGGTCGCGGTGCGGCGGTGGAACCAGCGCAGGTAGTGGGTGAGCAGGCGTGCCAGCAGACCCAGGCCGTACTGGCCGGAATACTGCGGGAAATTGGTGTGAAAACCACTGACCACGGCAATCCCCAGGCGCCGTGCGGCGCGCAGGGCGCTGAGCCCGAGCGGGCCTTCGGTGGCGATGTACAGCACATCCGGGCGCAACCGACGCCAGCGTCGCCACAGCTTGTGCATCGATACCTCGCCCCACTGCAACCCCGGGTATCCCGGCAGTGGCCAGCCACGGCACAGCAGTAGCGCGTCGTCGGCGTTGCCCGGCGCATCACCGGCTTGGCGCGGGCGCACCACTTCCACTTGGTGGCCGCGCAGGCGCAGGCCTTCGCTGAGGCGACCAAGGGTATTGGCCACACCGTTGATCTCGGGCGGGAAGGTTTCGCTGACCAGGGTGATGCGTAGGGGCGGTGTATTCATATCAAAAAGTTTCCCCCTGCTGAGTTGCCGTTATGTGACATCCAGATGATCCCCCGGTGACGCCTGTTTTCCAGGTTTTTCCGGCCCCTGGAATATTTCCTTGCCGGGCACTCAAGAACCTCCTGCCCGCAGCCGATGAAGATGCATTCGATGGATGGATTGCGCTCCGGGAGAGCGGTGATGTTCAACAGCAAACTGAAAAAAGAAATCCAGCAACTGCGCGAGGAACTGCAATCCATCGAGCAGGTGACGAACAGCCTCGACAGCGAGATGCTGGTCTTGCAGCTCGACCCTCAGGGACGGATCGAAGTCGCCAACGGCAACTTCGAAAAAGAGATGCTCTACAGCAGCGATCGTCTGATCGGCCGCAACATCGAAGAGATCGTCCCGGAGCACGTGAAGAAGCTGGATTTCTACCAGCGCATGAAGGCCGCAATCACCCGCGGCGAGCACCTCAACGGCGCGTTCCGCCTGCTGCGTGGCAATGGCGAAGAAGCCTGGCTGCGCTCGATCCTGCAACCGGTCAAAGGTGTCGACGGGCGGATCAAGTACTTCACCCTGCATTCGAGCGACCTGACCCGCACCATCGAGACTTCGCGCGAGCATGAAAGCCTGATCAAGGCACTGATGCGCTCAACGGCGGTGATCGAGTTCAACCTCGACGGCCAGGTGCTGACCGCCAACGACCGTTTCCTGCAGACCATGGGCTACAGCCTGGAGCAGGTGCGCGGCAAGCATCACCGCATGTTCTGCGAACCCGAGGAAGTCAGCTCGGCGGGTTACCAGCAGTTCTGGGACAAGTTGCGCCGGGGCGAATACGTGGCCGAGCGCTTCAAGCGCATCGACGCCCATGGTCGAGTCGTCTGGCTGGAGGCTTCGTACAACCCGATCATCGATGCCCATGACGTGCTCTACAAAGTGGTGAAGTTCGCCACTGTGATCACCGACCAGGTCAACCAGGAAATCGCCGTGGCCCAGGCCGCCGATATCGCCTACAGCACTTCGCAGGACACCGACGCCAGCGCCCGCAAGGCCACCGGCGTGGTCACCCAGACGGTCGAGGTGATGCGTGGCCTGGAAAGCTCGATGCAGGAGGCGGCCGAGGGCATCCAGGCGCTGGACAAGCAGTCCAAGGTGATCGGCTCGATCATCAAGACCATCAGCGACATTGCCGGGCAGACCAACCTGCTGGCGCTCAATGCCGCCATCGAAGCCGCCCGTGCCGGTGAGCAGGGCAGGGGCTTCGCAGTGGTTGCCGACGAAGTGCGCCAGCTTGCCTCGCGTACCAGCAGCGCCACCGAGGAGATCGCCCGGGTGGTGCAGCAGAACGAGCAACTGGCCCAGGCGGCGGTGGACATCATCGACACCAGCAAGCGCCAGGCCGAGCAGGGCCTGACGCTGGCCGGGGAAACCGGCAGCGTGATCGTCGAGATCCAGGACGGGGCGAAGAAGGTGGTCAATGCGGTGGGGCAGTTCTCCAGCCAGTTGAGTCACTGACTACCGGGCGGTGCCCCTTACTGAAGGCGGTAGGCGAAAAAGGCCAACCCAATCCCTCTGTAGGAGCGGGCTTGCCCGCGAACACGGGCGTAGCCCGTGCCATCCAACGAGGGTGCCAGTTTCGGCACAAGAGCCCGGACGCCTCAGTTGCGCTCCCGAACCCAGAACAACGTCGCCCCCGCCACCGCCGCCGGCATCATCAGCACGTTCACCCCCGGGATCATCAACGCCAGGTAGGTGATGCCACCAAACCCCATCGACTGCCAGCGCTTGCTGCGCAACCAGGCGAGCATGTCCTGCCAGCTCATCTTGTTGTTGTCCGCCGGGTAGTCGATGTACTGGATGGCCATCATCCAGATGCCGAACACCAGCCACAGCGGCGCGGCCACCACGTTCACCACCGGGATGAACGACAGGATGAACAGGCCGATGGCGCGCGGCAGGAAGTAGCCGAGCTTGCGCATCTCGCGGCCGAAGGTGCGCGGCACCATCGCCGCCAGTTCACCCCAGCTGAACGCCGGGAAGGTGTCTTCACCGCGTACCACCACCTCGACCTTCTCCGCGAGAAAACCGTTGAACGGCGCAGCGATGATGTTGGCGAACAGGGTGAAGGTGAAGAACACCATCAGCACCACCAGGGCGACGAACAGTGGCCACAGGATGTAGGTGAGGAAACTCAGCCAGCTGGGCAGGGTCGGCATCAGTGCATCGACCCACAGGCTGAACTGGTGGCCGGCAAAATAGATCAGGCCGCCGAACAGCAGCAGGTTGACCGCCAGCGGCAACAGCACGAACAACCGCAGGTTCGGGCTCAGGACCAGTTTCAGGCCCTCGCGCAGGTACTGGGGGCCGGACAGGACGGGGGCTTGCATCGGGATGCTCCACAGAAGGAAAACGGGCTGACATTACCGAGTTTGAGACGCCGACGAAAGGCGCGACACCGGCTGTAACAAAGCATAGGGACAATCGCGGATCGGATTCGTCCCTGGATAGAGCCTGTCTATAAGGTGGATTGTCGAAGGATATTTCCTTAATCTTTGCCACCTCGCTACAGTGCGCTCAATTTCTGAACGCCGTGAAACGCCGCGAGCCCTCAGTGGGAGGTGGCACCCAGGTTTTCGGACCTGTGCGTTGTAGCCTTCCCCAAGTGCTGCGCAGGTCCTTTTTCATTTCCAGCCGGCGTCGCCGGCACACTGGTGTCGGCCTCATGTGGCCGGCTCGACAGGAGCACGACATGTCCGAAGTTCGTCATTCCCGGGTCATCATCCTCGGTTCCGGCCCTGCCGGTTACAGCGCTGCGGTCTACGCTGCCCGTGCCAACCTCAAGCCGCTGCTGATCACCGGCATGCAGGCTGGCGGCCAGCTGACCACCACTACCGAAGTCGACAACTGGCCGGGCGACCCCCATGGCCTGACCGGCCCGGCACTGATGCAGCGCATGCAGGAACACGCCGAGCGCTTCGAGACCGAGATCGTCTTCGACCACATCAATGCCGTCGACCTGGCCAGCAAGCCGTTCACCCTGACCGGCGACAGCGGCACCTACACCTGCGATGCGCTGATCGTCGCTACCGGGGCCAGCGCCCGTTACCTGGGCCTGCCGTCGGAAGAAGCGTTCATGGGCAAGGGTGTGTCGGCCTGCGCCACCTGCGACGGTTTCTTCTACCGCAACAAGCCGGTTGCGGTGGTCGGTGGTGGCAACACCGCCGTGGAAGAGGCGCTGTACCTGGCCAACATCGCCAGCAAGGTGACCCTGGTGCACCGTCGCGATACCTTCCGCGCCGAGAAGATCCTGATCGACAAGCTCAATGCCCGTGTCGCCGAAGGCAAGATCGAGCTCAAGCTCAACGCCACCCTGGACGAAGTGCTGGGTGACAACATGGGTGTGACCGGTGCGCGCCTGAAGAACAACGATGGCAGCAGCGACGAAATCAAGGTCGACGGCGTGTTCATCGCCATCGGTCACACCCCGAACACCTCGCTGTTCGAAGGCCAACTGACCTTGAAAGACGGCTACCTGGTGGTCAACGGCGGCCGTGAAGGCAATGCCACTGCCACCAACGTCGAGGGTGTGTTCGCTGCCGGTGACGTGGCCGACCACGTCTACCGCCAGGCAATCACCTCGGCCGGTGCCGGCTGCATGGCGGCACTGGACGTGGAGCGCTACCTGGACGGCCTGGCCAACGCCTCGTTCTGAGTCGCTGCCTGATCACGAAAGAACCGGCCCTCTGGCCGGTTCTTTCGTTTCAGCCTGCCACCGCCGCACTGCGAAACGCCGTGAGCGACGGCCCGCTCAGCCGCTAAGTCATTGCTGAAAGCGCAAGCATTGGTCGGCTGACGGGCAGCGGAATCAGAGGCTCAGGCGCATCGACAGGTCGACGGCCTTCACATCCTTGGTCATCGCGCCGATGGAGATGTAGTCCACACCGGTTTCGGCGATGACCCGCAGCGTGGTTTCGTTGACCCCGCCGCTGGCTTCGAGCTTGGCCTTGCCCGCAGTGATGCGCACCGCTTCGCGCATTTCGTCCAGGGTCAGTTCGTCGAGCATGACGATATCGGCACCGGCCGCCAGGGCCTGACGCAGTTCGTCCAGGCTTTCCACTTCGATTTCCACCGGCTTGCCCGGCGCGATGCGGTGCGCGGCGGCGACGGCTTCGGCCACGCCGCCGCTGGCCGCGATGTGGTTCTCTTTGATCAGGAAGGCGTCATACAGGCCGATGCGGTGATTGTGGCAACCCCCGCAGGTGACCGCGTACTTCTGCGCAAGACGCAGGCCCGGCAGGGTCTTGCGGGTATCGAGCAAGCGTACCTGGGTGCCCTCGACCAGGTCGGCGAGAAAGCGTGCGCGGGTGGCCACGCCCGAGAGCATCTGCAGGAAATTCAGTGCCGAGCGCTCGCCGGTCAGCAGCGAACGGGCCGGGCCTTCGAGGTGGAACAGCACCTGGTTGGCAGTGGCGCGTTCGCCATCGGCCACCTGCCAGTGCACCGCCACCCGTGGGTCGAGCTGGCGGAACACGGTATCGACCCAGGCGGTGCCGGCGATCACGCAGTCTTCGCGCGTGATGATGGTGGCCTTGGCCAGCCGCTCGGCCGGAATCAGCTGGGCGGTGATGTCGCCGCTGCCGACGTCTTCCAGCAGCGCGCGGCGCACGTTGGATTCGATTTCGGCGGTGAGATCGGCGAGACGTAGGTTCGGCATGGTCGGCTCCACAAGCTAGATGCCGGCGATTATAGGGCAGGGGGGCGCGGTGTACAGCCGTCGACCCTGCAGTCGGGAAGTGTGCGCCTGGTCGCGTCCTGTAAATGGCGTGTTGGCAGCTTTCATCTTTTTCACTGATAATGGCGCCTTGTATTTGGCGTCATAGCTTTGACGATGTTTCCTCGCCAGTCGACCAATACCCTGCAAGGAGTTCGGGATGCATGAAGAAGGCAAGATGGGGCCCGTGGTGGCCGCCATCGACAGAGGGGTGCGTACGCCCTTGCCTTGCCTTCCCGTCGTGCTCCTGCAAGTGCGTGACAAAGCTGCACTGCACCTGCGCCAGGGGCTGCGTGCCCTGTTCGACAACGCTGACGACACCCTCTTCGAAATGGCCGACAAGGCCTGCGCTGGCGATCAGCAACACCTCTATTTTGAAGCCATGCGCGACTTGCGTCTCAAGCGCAAGAGCATCGAGCGGGCCTTTCTCGACACCTTCCACGACACCTTCAGCCGCATCGGCCAGGCCGACCCGCTGGGCGCGCTGGGCAGTATCGACCTGCCCGTCGGCAAGGCCCAGCGCGAACGAACCCTGGCCGTTGGGGCCATGGTCGAGCGCGTGCTGGCGCGCGACGGCTTTGCCCTCGAGCAACTCGGCCAGCGCCTCGCCGCCCTGCTCGAAATCCCCCTGGATGCGCGCTGCAATCCGCTAGGGCCTGCGTGCCTGTGTGGCTACTTTCTGGACGCCGGACGCAGCCTGGGGGTAGACCTCAAGGTCAAGCTGGTCCTGCTCAAGCTGTTCGAGCGCTATGTGCTGCGCGACGTCGACCTGCTCTATGGCGAGGCCAACCAGCTACTGGCCGCGGCGGGCGTGCTTGGCGAACTTGCCCCCGCCCCGCGCCGGCGAGCCGAGGACCGCAGCCTGGCCGCACGCCGCACCCAGGCCTCGTTGATCGCGGGTGAAGACATTGGTGCGGACAGCGCCGGCCAGGCGTACTTCGCCTCGCTGGAAGGCCTGCTGGCACCGGTACGTGGCAGGCTGGCGCCGCGCTTGCAGAGTGTCTCGACGGCGCAGCCGATCGGTAGCGCCGACCTGCTGCGCCTGCTCACCCACCTTCAGCACTACGTGCCTGGGCCGTTCGAGGCCGACGACTTCGACCTGGGCCAGCAGCTCGAGCAGCTGTTGCTGCGGGTCAGCGTTCGCAGTGGCACGCGCCGCCGCCTGGCCACCGCCGACGAGGACATGATCAACCTGGTCGGCCTGCTGTTCGATTACATCGAGCGCGACGATAACCTGCCGCCGCCCCTGCGTGCCCTGCTTGGACGCCTGCACATCCCTCTGCTCAAGGTCGCCCTGCTCGACAAGAGCCTGTTCAGCCGTGCCAGCCATCCGGCGCGCCGCCTGCTCAACGAAATCGCCGCCATGGCCATCGGTTGGGAAGGGGCGGGTGAAGGGCTGCAGGCGCGGGTGGAGCGTATCGTCCTGCGGCTGCTCAGCGATTTCACCGACGATGCTCGGCTGTTCGCCGAGGTGCTCGACGAGTTCCTGCTCTTCAGCACTGAAGAGCGCCGGCGCAACGAGCTGCTGGAGCAGCGCACCCGCGATGCCGAAGAGGGCCGGGCGCGGACGCTGCAGGCACGCCAGCAGGTCCAGCACGCGCTCAACCAACGCCTGCGCGGGCGCGTATTGCCGCGGGTGGTGGTGCAGATGCTGGTGGACTCCTGGAGCCAGGTGCTGCTGCTGGCCTGGCTCAAGCAGGGCGAGGCATCGGCGGCCTGGATCGATGGTCTGGCGACCATGGACGCTCTGCTGGCCAGCATCGCACCGCACCCGGGGGCGCAAGCGCGCCAGGCCCTGCTCGAACAGGTGCCGGGCCTGCTCAAGGCGTTGCGCGATGGGCTGGCGGGGGTGGCACTGGACTCGGCCGCGCTGCGCGAGTTCTTCCTGCAACTGGAGCGTCTGCACCTGCGCGCCTGTGCCGAGCCTGGCCACTGGCAGGACGAGGCTGACGATGTGCGGGTCGAGTCGGACATCGTCCTGGCCGTCGCCGAGGAGTCGGCAGGTGGCCTGATGCCGGTGCTGGACGAACACAGCCCGCAACTGCGCCAGGTCCAGCGTCTGCGCCTGGGCACCTGGATCGAGCTCAGCGACGAGGACGAGCCGCTGCGCTGCAAGCTGGTGGCGCGTATCGACAGCAGTGATCGGCTGGTCTTCGCCAACCGCACCGGCATGAAGGTGCGCGAGTGGAACAGCATCGGCCTGGCCCTTGCCCTGCACCGTGGCGAGGCACGGGTGCTGGACGACGGGCTGCTGTTCGAACGCGCCCTGGATGCAGTGCTCGACAGCCTGCGCATTGCCCAGGTACGTTGAGGCGCCAACAATCATTTACATGCAAGCGCGCGGTTGGCGGGGCATACTGAAGCCTCGTATCCGGCGTTTTTCAGGATCTGCCCATGCAATTGGACCGCGCCACTGGCTGGTTCTCCGGTGTCACTCACTGCCCCTCGCCGAACTTCAACGCCCGCCCCGACGGCGAGGCGATTTCCCTGCTGGTGATCCACAACATCAGCCTGCCGCCGGCCTGTTTCGGCACGGGCAAGGTTCAGCAGTTCTTCCAGAACCGGCTTGATCCGGCCGAGCATCCCTACTTCGAAAGCATCCAGCACCTGACTGTGTCGGCGCATCTGTTCGTCGAGCGCGATGGCGCGGTCACCCAGTTCGTCTCGTTGCTCGACCGCGCCTGGCATGCCGGGGTGTCGTGCTTCGACGGGCGCGAGGGATGCAATGACTTTTCCATCGGCATCGAGCTCGAAGGCACCGACGATATGCCCTACACCGATGCCCAGTACACCGCCCTGCAACAACTGACGCGGCAGATCCGCAGCCGCTGGCCTGCGATCGGTCCCGAACGCATCCAGGGCCACGACCATATCGCGCCGGGGCGCAAGACCGATCCCGGGCCGGCCTTCGACTGGCCCCGCTACCGCGCCGCGCTGAACGAGGACAAGGCATGAGTTTCCTGGTGTTGGTACTGGTGTTGTGGGTCGAACAGTTCTCGTCCCTGCGCCATCGCTTGCAACGTGACGGGTTCTTCCTGGGGGAGTTGGTACGTCTGGAGCGCAGCGGCAAGGTGCACCCCTGGTGGAGCCTGGCGATCCTGGTGCTGGCTCCGGTGCTGGTGCTGGCCTTGCTGCTGCACGTGTTGCAGCCGGTGGCCTACGGCCTGCTGGCACTGCCGGTGCACCTGCTGGTGCTGATCTACAGCCTCGGGCGCGGTGATGCCAAGGCGGCGCTCGGCCCGTTCCGCGATGCCTGGCGTCGGGGTGATGAACAGGCGGCGCTGCATGTGGCCGAGCGCGACCTGGGCCTGGCGGCAGACGATCCGCGCGACCTGCTGGCACGGGTGCAGGGCAACCTGGTGTGGCAGGCGTACCAGAGCTTCTTTGCCGTGATTTTCTGGTATTTCCTGCTCGGTCCGGCCGCAGCGCTGGGCTATCGCTTGCTGGCGCTGAGTGCGGCGAACAGCCGTCAACCGGCGCTCAAGGAGCGCGCGGCGCAGCTGCGCCATGCCATGGACTGGCTGCCGGTGCGGGTGCTGGCGCTGAGCTTCGCGCTGGTCGGCAACTTCGTTTCGGTGACCCGGGTGATGCTGCACGAAGTGCTCAACTGGCACATCAGCGCCGGGCAGTTGATCGCCCGTGTCGGGCGGGTGGCCGATGACATTCCCGAGGAAGAAGAGGCGCAGAGCGCGCTGGCGCGCCTGGACAGCCTGTGGGAGCTGCTGCTGCGCAGCGCGGTGCTGTGGTACGCGGTGTTTGCACTGTGGACGGTGCTGCTCTGAGGTGAGCGGCGAGGCTGCTTAACCTTAAGTTACAAACCTTGGATTGATTCTGCGCTATACAGAGCCTCGGCCAGTTATGGCCTTGTGCTACCCCGCAGAACAATAAAAATCCAAGGAGGTGACCCATGAAGCGCCTGCTCCATCCGGCCATCGCGTTGATGAACCGGCTGAGCTTCGGCATGAAGTTCAGCCTGATCAGCGTCCTGTTCTTTCTGCCCATGCTGGTCACCAGCTTCTACCTGGTTCGCGATGCCTATCGCCAGTTCCATGTCACAGGCGTCGAGCTGAACGGCCTTGGCCCCGTGGCTGGCAGCCTTAGCCTGCGGGGCGATCTCGAAAGCCTGGGCAATCTCCTGCAGATCAACGCCGTGCTCGGTCAGTCGGGCCAGGCAGGGGATGTCGAAGCGCGTATCGATGCCCTTGAGGACAAGGTCCAGGCCCAGCTCCAGGCCCTGGCGAGCCAGGATCCGCAACTCGAAGCCAAGCGCGTCGAGCTGGCCGACGCCTTCGCCAGGGCTCGTGCCGAAACCTCCTTGCAAAACAAGACCGCACTGTTCGACAAGCTGCTGGCCCAGGCCCAGGTGCTGGGCAAGCTGGTGGCCAGCCAGACGGGGTTGACCCAGGACAACCAGGCATCGGTACGCCAGTTGAGCGACCTGATGGGTGCCAGCACCGCACAGGTCACCCAGATGCTCGGCGAAGGACGGGCCATCGGCGCCGTTGCCCTGGGCCGCGGTTTCATCGATTCGGCGGGGAGTGCCCGTTTCGAAGACTTGCTGCAACGCCTGGAGCGTCTGTCGGCTGACTACGCCCTGCGAGTGGACGACGCCTTGGCAGCCGATGCCGAGGCCAAGGCCAGCCTCGGTACGCAGGCCCAGCTCAGCCAGGCGACGGTGCGCCGGGCTGCGGCGCTGTTCGAGGAACAGGTCGTGGTGGCCGAAACCCTCGACGCACCCTGGCCTGCGTTCTACGAGCAGGTCAGTGCCCTGATGGGCGAAACCTACCGGCTCAACGACGCAGTGGTCGCCCACCTGCAGCAGCAATTGCAGGCGCGCCTGGACGAGCACCGCTTGCACATGATCGCGCTGGTTGCGGCGCTGGCCATTGTGTTCCTGTCGATCCTCTATCTCTACAGCGGTTTCTATGTGTCGACCCGGCGCACCCTCGGCAATCTTGGCGCGGCCATGGACAGGGTGGCCGGTGGCGACATGACGGTCAGCTTCGAGGTACGCAGCCAGGATGAGCTGGGCGAGCTGGGCCAGGGCTTCAACGAGACCGTACGACGCATCCGGGGGCTGATCGAGCAGGTCGGGCGTACCGTGGCGACCGTCGAGGAGCAGGCCGGGCAGGTGCTGTCGGTGTCGACACGCAGCAACCAGGCCGTGAGTGGCCAGCGCGAACAGATCGAGCAGGTGGCCACGGCCATGAACCAGATGAGCGCCACCGCCCAGGAGGTGGCCCGCAGCGCGGCGCTGGCCGCCGATGGCGCGCAGCAGGTCAACCGCGAGAGTGCCAACGGGCGTAGCCTGGTGGCGCACCAGCAGGACAGCATTGCTCGCCTGGCCGGCGAGATCGACCAGACGGTGGCTGCGGTCAACCAATTGGTCGGCGACAGCCAGGCCATCGGCCGGGTACTGGAAGTGATCCGCAGTATTGCCGAGCAGACCAACCTGCTGGCCCTGAACGCGGCCATCGAGGCGGCGCGTGCGGGCGAGCAAGGCAGGGGCTTTGCCGTGGTTGCCGATGAAGTACGTACCTTGGCACGCCGCACCCAGGACTCCACCGAGGAAATCGCGCAGATGATCCAGCGCCTGCAGGAGGGGGTTGGTGCTGCGGTGCGCGCCATGGGCAGCAGCCACCAGATGGCGGCGGGGACCGTGGATGAGGCGCGGCAGGTGCAACAGGCACTGGCCAATATCCTGGGCGCGGTGGGTGGCATCGTCGAGCAGAACCAGCAGATCGCCGCGGCCGTCGAGCAGCAGACGGCCGTGGCCCATGACATCGACCAGAACATCGTGGCGATCAACCGCGCGGCGCAGGACACCACTCAGGGTGCCTGCCAGACGGAGGACGCCAGCCGCGCGCTGTCGAGCCAGGTGGTGGAGTTGAAGCGGCTGATCGGGGCCTTCAGGGTCTAGACGACGCCTGTCAGCCCTGCGGCGCCGTGATCTCCACGGGTTTGCGCAGGTCCCTCAGGCTGCGGGTCACGGTGCCGGTGTTGCACTTGGCCGCAGCCTGCTCCGGGGTCATGTCGCGGATGGTGCGGTAGAACAGTTCGCAGGTCTGTTTTTTCTGGGTTACCTGCCATTTGTTCGAGCAGGCCTGCAGCGTCAGCTTGGCGTCAGCCTGCGGGTTGCGGCCCATGCCGGCCTGCCAGCAGGCGGCGCTCAGGTCCTGGCCCATCATCTTCAGGCCCGCAGCGTCCGCCTTGTCCTGATCTCCGCCGGTGTTGTTCTTGTCGGCCGCATACCAGATCGCGCTCGGGTGGTTGGCGCCCAGCACCGGTACCTGGGTGCCGGCTTCAGGGCTGATGCTGACCAGCCCCAGCACATTGACCTTCGGCCCGTACTGCTGCTGGATCCAGCTGCGCACCGGGGCGCCGAAGGCCACCATCGGCAGGGGCTTGGCGTCGTGGCGCAGGGTCATCTCCTTGACCATGCGCGTCTGATAGTCGGCGAAGTAGCTGTAGGTGCCTTCCAGGTCCTTGCCGGCGCTGGCGGGCGCGGCGATCGGGGCGATGTCGACGATGGTCTGGTAGGCCGGGGTCTGGCTGGCATCGACACCGTTGAAGGTCAGCAGCTGTGCCCAGCGATCGGTGGTGTTGGAACGCAGGTAGTCCTGGGCCTGGGTCAGCGAATAATCCGGCGGGAAGTGCAACAGCTCGATGCTGCGGCGATTTTCCAGGGCCATGCCCAGTGGCAGGAACAGGTACCAGTCGTAGGCCCACTTGCCATCGTTGTTCAGGCGCGTGGCGCCCTGGTAGGCCAGCTCGCCGCTGTCGAGCAGCTTGCGCAACGGCTCGGCATAGCTGGGCGGAACGTCGCTGATATGGGCATGCAGCCTGTCGTTGTCGCGACGCACCTGTACCTGGGCGTTGGCATAGCCGTCGCGGCGTACGCTCTGGGTCAGGTAGTGCTCGACGGTCTGTTCCAGCGTCCAGTCGCGAAAGCAGATCACGTGGCAGTTGTTGGGGAAGGCGAACAGGCGGGTGACCCGTTGCGCATCGCCCAGGTCGACCTGAGCATCCGCCAGTGCCAGGCCGCTGAAGGCGAGGGCGGCCAGGCCCGATACAGCCATCTTTTGCATGCTTAACTCCTTGTCAGTGGCCGCCAGGATCGGCGGGCTGCTCATACTGGATGAAGAGGTGGGGGATGAAAAGCGTCGGAACATGGCTGTTGGCGACGTCGCTTTTGGCGATGACAGGGGTCTGCGCGGATGAGCGTGATGTGCGGATGTTCGCCCATTGGGCGGGCGATCACGAGACCCGCGCGTTTCGCCAGATGCTGGTGGATGCGCGGTTGTACGGGGTGGTGCCGATCCACCAGTTGCTGCGCTCGGCGTCGGACTGGCGTCTGTGCCGCGCCTCGCCGTTCGCCGTGGCGCCCACCGCGCAATGGCCGGCGGTGCGCTCGACCCTGGCCCTGATCCGCACCCTCGATGAGCAGGGCATCCTGCGCCGGTTCGAGGTGGTGTCCGCCTACCGCGACCCCAAGCTCAACGCCTGTGCCGGGGGCGCGGTGGGCAGCGCCCATACCCGCGCCTTCGCTGTCGACCTGTTGCTGCCTGACTGGGCCGATCCCAATCCGCTGTGCGTCTTCTGGCAGCAGCACGGACAGGCCTGGAACATGGGGCTGGGGCGCTACCCTTCAGGCCGTATCCATCTCGATACCGCGGGCTACCGCACCTGGGGTGGCGACGGCAGCGCAGGTTCGTCGTTCTGTGCCAGGCCCAGCTGATCGAGACTGCCCTGGCACTGGCACAAGACCCATTCGGCGAAGCGCTGGCGCTTGCTGTCATCGTCCAGGGGCTGGGGGCTGAGCAGATGATAGGCCGAGCCGTCGCGCATAAATCCGTAGGGCGCCTGCAACTGGCCGCTGTGTAGTTCATCGCCAACCATCAGGGCCGAGGCGATGGCCATGCCCAGCCCGGCACTGGCGGCCTGGATTGACAGATAGAAATGCTCGTAGTCGCTGCGTTCCGTATGGGTGACGCTGTTGCCGCTCAGGCTCAGCCAGGTGTTCCAGGCTGTGGTGCGGGTGTGGCTGTGCAGCAGACGCTGGCCATCGAGCGTTGTGGGCGCGCCCGCGCGGACGACCGGGCCGATCCATTCCGCGCAGATCTTCAGGCTGTGCAGTTGGCGATCCCAGCGGAAGTCGTCTCGGCGTAATGCCAGGTCGATACCGCCGCGGGTGAAGTCGACCGGGCCGCCCGCGGCCACCAGGTGCAATTGCAGGTCCGGGTGGCGGGCATGGAAGTCCGGCAGGCGCGGGATCAGCCAACGCATGGCGAGGGTGGGCTCGCACGAGAGCACCAGGACGTTGTCCTGGGCGTGTTCCTGAAGGCGCTGCACCGTGCTGGCGAGCTGTTCGAAGATCGTTTGCGTGGTGTCGAACAGGGTGCGACCGGCGGCGGTGAGAAAGACTGCGCGGTTGCGGCGTTCGAACAGTTCGATCCCCAGGCCCTCTTCGAGCAGGCGGACCTGGCGGCTGACTGCGCCATGGGTGACGTGCAGTTGCTCGGCGGCGCGCACGAAGCTTTCGCTGCGAGCGGCACTGTCGAAGTAGCGCAGGGCGGTGAGGTGGGGGAGTTTCATGGGGGAGTCCGCTGTCTGTTCCGGGCTGCCGCTGGAGTGGCTGCGCGAAGAAGCCATGTGCGTCAAAGAATAGGTGATGAAAACTAGCAGATAAAGCCGCGATAAAATCGATTTTTACTCGTGCCAGCGCCTTCGATAATCGTCCCTCCTGTGTACTGACGTCACCTATCGAGGCCTCCTGCATGACCGAACTGATCGCCGTTGCCCTGTTCACCCTCCTGGCTGTCATCAGCCCCGGCGCCGACTTCGCCATGGTCACTCGCAGCAGTTATGCACAAGGGCGTCGGGCCGGATTGGCGGCAGCGCTGGGGATCGCCCTGGGGGTTCAGGTGCATGTGTTGTACACACTGTTCGGCATCGCGGTGCTCATCAGCCGCAGCCCGACGCTGTTCGTGCTGATGAAAACCCTGGGGGCGGGGTACCTGGTCTACCTGGGGTACAAGTCGCTGACCAATACTCAGCGCATCCGGCTCGACAGCCAGAAGCCGGCGAATGCGAGGGGCGCATTCGTGGCCCTGCGCACGGGCTTTCTCACCAACGCACTGAACCCCAAGACCATGCTGTTCGTGATCAGCGCCTACACGCAGGTGGTAAAGCCGGGCAGCGAACTGGCGATAAACCTGGGTTATGGTGCCTTCATGTCGTTGGCCCATTGGGCGTGGTTCAGCCTGGTGGCGGTGTTTTTCTCCAGCACCGGGCTGCGCAAGGCGATGATCGAACGACAGATCGTGGTTGATCGGGTGATCGGTGTGGCGTTGATTGGCCTGGGAGTGGCCGTCGCCATGGCGGGAATACGTTGAAGGGGATTCTCGAGGGCAAAGAAAAAGGGCCTACCTTGCGGTAAGCCCTTTTCGTATTTGGTGGCTACACAGGGACTTGAACCCCGGACCCCAGCATTATGAATGCTATGCTCTAACCAACTGAGCTATGTAGCCAATGGCGCGCATTATTCTCTTGTGATGACCCTCTGTCAACACTCATTTCAAAAAAAATCTGCACGCTTTCAAAAACTTAGCCGGAAGGCCCGCTTCAGCGGACGATCAGCCACTGCCCGAGCAGGTTGTTGACCCGCAGTTGTTGGGCGGCGGCGAGCCTGTCGAGGGTTTCGCCTGCGCGGTCGAGGTTGAAATCACCGCTGATGCGCCGATAAGCGGTTTGCTCGTCCATCAGCCACACCCGCTGCCCTTGGTAGCTGGCTAGCCGCTCCAGCACTTGCTGCAACGGCATGTCCCGGGCGACCAGTTGCCCGCTGCGCCAGGCATCGGCAGTCTTGATGTCGGCCTTTTCCACCGCATCGATACGCATCGGGTTGAACCTGACCCGCTCGCCCGCCGACACCATGCGCTGGTCGCCGCCCTGGCTGACCATGGCCTTGCCGCTGAGTACCACCAGTTCGTCGTAGTCGCTGTTGCGGGCGATCATCAGGCGGGTGCCGAACACCTGGATCCGCGCGGCGTCCACCTGCACCTCCAGCGCACGCCCATCGAGCATCACTTCAAGGTACACCTGGCCCTGCACCAGTTGCAGTTGCCGGGTGCGGCTGCGCAGGTCGACATTCATGGCGCTGGCGCTGTCCAGATGCAGGGTCGAACCGTCCGCCAGGCGCAGGCTGCGGCGCTCGCCTGCAGCGGTGTGCAGCTCGCTGCCCAGGCGCTGCATCAATGGCCAGTAGAGGTAGGCCAGCGCGGCGAGCAGCAACAGGAACAACGCCCCCAGTGCCTTGCCCCAGTGACTGCGACGTACCGCCACCTCCCGCGGTCGCAGCCGCGCAGGCGGGCTCTGCAGTTGCTGCCAGCGGCTTTCCAGCGCCGCAAAAGCGCGGGCATTGTCCGGATCCTGGCACCATAGCGCGAAGGCCTTGCGCTGCCGCTCGTCACCGCCCGGCTGGCGCAGGCGCGCGAACCATTCCAGTGCTTCGCGTTGGGGGTCGTGATCGAACTGCACGGCGGGCATCGGGTTCATGGGATCGGTCTGCTCGCGAGAAGGGCGGTGTGCCCTGTGTTTGCGGAGGGAATGAGCTGAGGATGCTAAATATAGTGAGAACCATTTGCAAGTGAGTGAGCGATGGGTGGTCTTGTGGTTTAAGCGTCTTTGCGCTTTTTTCAGGCATGTCTTTCAAGGGGGTTGCCGGTGATTGCGTGAGGGCTGAGAGGTGCTTGCCGAAAGTTCTTTAGTGCCTATGAGATCGAGCGCCGCCCGCGCGGCGCTTCGCGAGCAAGCCCACTCCTACATTTGTTTCGGGCCAATGAATCCTGTGGCACTTTCTCGCCCCACCTTTGGCGCA
>NZ_JBNFMU010000159.1:0-44079 GCF_049942315.1 Pseudomonas wayambapalatensis | reverse complement strand
ACGGACTCATAGCTCAGCTGGATAGAGTACTCGGCTACGAACCGAGCGGTCGGAGGTTCGAATCCTCCTGAGTCCGCCACTTTCTGAAGTGGTTTTGCTTGTCAAGGCAGCTTCAAAAACCAGTGGTAATCTGGTCTAAAACTACCAACCACGGACTCATAGCTCAGCTGGATAGAGTACTCGGCTACGAACCGAGCGGTCGGAGGTTCGAATCCTCCTGAGTCCGCCACACCAAAAAGCCCGCTCCTGTAGCGGGCTTTTTCTTTTCTGCCGTTTCACGGATTTGTCAATGCCACACGGCTAGACTCCGTATGAACACCACTGCACATCGATGTGCTTTTTCGCTGCTGCCTGCCGTCGCACTGTTGGCTTCGAGCGTTGTCACAGCTTTATCGCGCAAACGATTGTTCCGGCCAAAAATTTAAGCGATCTGACAGCTTGAGCAGTGTATGATTGCGCCCGTCAGCCCCGCCGGGGCTTGTGGAATACCACCATGGACTTACCCAGTAGTTACCCCTTAATACGCGTTATCAAGCCAGATCTGACCGATTGATTCTCCCGGCGTGCTCCGCTGCTGGGAGTGGAGTTCGCCTATGACCGAAGTCGAAGTAAAGAAAGTCCAAGAGAGCCTGCAGGCTCGCCTCGCCCAGGTGATCGAACTGCTGCAGCGCCAGCGCGTCGTTGAAGACCTGACTCATCGTCAGGAAGGTCAACACAACGACCTGGTGGAAAACCTCGTCCACCGCCAGAACCTGGTCGAGCTGCAGCGCAAGCTCGATGATCTGCACCCCGCCGACATCGCCTACATCCTCGAAGCCTTGCCCCTGGAAGATCGCCTGACGGTCTGGCAACTGGTGCGCTCGGATCGCGACGGCGACATCCTCCTCGAAGTCTCCGACGCCGTGCGTCAGACGTTGATCGCCGACATGGACGATCACGAGCTGCTGGCTGCGGCCAAGGAAATGGACGCGGACGAACTGGCTGACCTGGCGCCTGAGCTGCCGCGTGACGTCGTCCACGAGCTGATGGAAAGCCTCGATGCCCAGCAGCGCGAACGCGTGCGTTCTGCCCTGAGCTACGACGAGGAGCAGGTCGGTGCACTGATGGACTTCGAGATGGTCACCATCCGCGAAGACGTCAGCCTGGAAGTGGTACTGCGTTACCTGCGTCGGCTCAAGGAGCTGCCGGGGCACACCGACAAGCTGTTCGTGGTCGATTACGGCGGCATTCTGAAGGGTGTGCTGCCGATCAAGCGTCTGCTGGTCAACGACCCGGACAAGAAGGTGGCGGAGGTCATGGCGACCGACCCTGTCAGCTTCAAGCCCGAGGAAGATGCCTACGATGCTGCCCAGGCTTTCGAGCGTTACGACTTGGTTTCCGCACCGGTGGTCGACAAGAGCGATCGTCTCATTGGTCGTCTGACCATTGACGAGATGGTCGACCTGATTCGTGAGGAGAGCGAGAGCGAAGTGCTCAACATGGCCGGTCTGCGCGAAGAAGAAGATATCTTCGCCTCGGTCTGGCGCTCGCTGCGCAACCGTTGGGCTTGGCTGGCGATCAACCTGATCACCGCCTTCGTCGCCTCGCGGGTGATCGGCCTGTTCGAAGGTTCGATCGAGAAGCTGGTGGCGTTGGCGGCATTGATGCCCATCGTGGCCGGTATTGGTGGCAACTCGGGTAACCAGACCATCACCATGATCGTGCGCGCCATGGCGTTGGACCAGGTCTCGCCAGGCAATACGCGTCGCCTGATGCGCAAGGAGCTGGCGGTATCCTTGCTCAATGGCTTGATCTGGGGTGGGGTGATCGGGATGGTCGCGTTCCTGCTCTACGGCAGCTGGTCGTTGGGTGTTGTGATGACCGCAGCCATGACCTTGAACCTGCTGTTGGCGGCGTTGATGGGGGTGTTGATCCCCATGACCCTGGCACGCCTCGGGCGCGACCCTGCGATGGGGTCGAGCGTGATGATTACCGCCGTAACCGACAGCGGCGGCTTCTTCATCTTCCTCGGCCTGGCGACACTGTTCCTGCTCTGATGGGCAGTGTGCAGCGCCAGGAAGGGCTGATTCGGCTCAAACGAAAAAAGCCAGCTTGCGCTGGCTTTTTTCGTGGGCGTTGGAAACCTCAGGAGGCGTCGGCTGCCATTTCCACATCGTGAGCGATGAGGGCGACCAGCGCGTTCTGCTGGCGGTGGGTGAGTTGACGGAAGCGTTGCAGCAACTCGCGTTCGTGCAGGGACAGTTCAGGGCTGTCCAGGCGCATGCTCAACTCGTCGCCCAGTGCACCTTCCTGGATGAGGCTTTGCTCCAAGCGGGCGATGATTTCGGAGTTCATGCTGCGGTGATGGTTGCGCGCTACCTCGGCAATGCGCTCACGCATCCCGTCAGGCAGGCGGACGACGAATTTGTCAGCGGTGCGGCTGGAGTAGATAGCCTGTTTCATTGGGCGCATATAAATTGACCGGTTGTTCTGGTTCAGGGGAAGCGGTTCTCAAATTGGCCGCACGGTAGTCGGTACGACCGTCGCGACGACAAAATGTTCAACCGTGATGTGATTTTGGATGCTCATCTTGCCTCATGGTCGCCGTTTCCTTGGCGTCAATTCTGTGACAAATAGTGATCCGGGTAAAGGCTTTCTGCCAGTACCAATTATCAGAAATGAGTACTGGTTTGAAAAGTTTTACTCTTTCCCATCTCGACCCTCTGTCAGGCCTTTGCTGTCAAAATCTTGTAAAACTTGGCAAAGGCCTGGGGAAAATCATCAAACTCGCAAGATTTCCCTATCCTTGAGCATAGTGGCTATGCAACATGACGCAAGCGTTCCCCATCAGGCCGAAGCGCCCGACGTTCACGTTTTGACCGCGCCTACGCAAAAAATTCCCTGACGATGCCATTAATATGCAATTGAATCGCCGGGCAGCGTGGAGACGGCGAGAAAACGCAGAAATGGACTACATCGAAATGCCAGCCTCGGGCATGACAAACGGTCGAGCGCTGGTTACCATGCTCGCCGCTGACCGCCTGCGCCGTTTCGGATGGCTTCTCCAAGCCACTGAATTTGCGTAGAATGCGCGACGTGATGTCCCCTTAGTTCAACGGATAGAACAAGCCCCTCCTAAGGGCTAGATGCTGGTTCGATTCCAGCAGGGGACACATCCTTCGCAATTCCGCCTACCACTCCCTGTTGCCGTCTTTCCAGCGCTGTACGAATCGCAGAGATTCGCGACGACGCACGACGACCGGTATTACACCGGCCACCGTGATCATGTCGTTCAGACCGACAGTGCCTTTTCCTTGTCTTCCTGCTGCTTGCTGGTCTCGCTGGCCTGTGCCATGTCGGCCGTGTTGGCGGCTGCACGTTCAGCCTGCTGCTGCAGCTTGGCCTGGGTCTTGAGTTCGACGTCTTCTTTCATGCGCTGGGCAATCTGTTCGTCGATCTTCTGTTTCTTCTCCGGAGGCAGGGCGTTGTAGTCCTCTTCAGTCATCCCAAGCTCCTGCAGGATCTTCTCCTTGATCTTTTCCTCCGGCGACTTGGACATGTAGTCGCGGAACTCCTGCAGGGCGTTGCTGGCCGGCTGCTTAGATGCACTGGCTTGCTGACGCGCGGCGATATCGGGGTTCTGCAGGGCGACCTTGAGCTTGGCGAAGGCTTCCTGGCGGGCGTCCTCGGCGTTCTGCTGCGAGGTGTTGCCTTGGCTGTTCTGTTGGGCTGTCGTGTTGCTGGTGGCCAGGGCCTGACGCTGCGGCAGGATATCGGCCTGGACAGTGTCATGGTTGACCCGGTGCGGTTGTTGCACCGCAGTCTGCCAGCCCAGCCCATTGAGGCTGATCATCATGTGTTTCCTCCTTGGATGGTAAAACGCGCAGAGCTAGCGGCAAAACCTGTGCCAGACTACCGAAGCCAGAAGCGGCGAGGGCTGTAGCTGGATTGCGCTGAGCGCCAGGGCAGCGGATTGCCCGCAGGAGGAAGTGGCTTGCCGCTATCGGCAAACAGGCTGGTGGCAACACCCGTGCCTTGCTGCCGGCAAAAAAAGACCCACCGCACCCAAGGTGCGACGGGTCAAGTCGGCTTTCGCCGCTTCAGTGCTGTTCAGATATGCAGTGCGTGCCCCAATGCCCTCAATGCAGCCTCCTGCACGGCCTCGCCCAGGGTCGGATGGGCATGGATGGTGCCGGCCACGTCTTCCAGCCGCGCGCCCATTTCCAGGGATTGGGCAAAGGCAGTGGAGAGTTCGGAAACCGCTACGCCGACTGCTTGCCAGCCAAGGATCAGGTGGTTGTCGCGACGCGCGACGACACGCACGAAACCGCTTCTCGACTCAAGGCTCATCGCCCGGCCATTGGCGGCGAAGGGGAACTGCGCAACGATGCAGTCCAGGCCCAGCGCGGCGGCTTGGTCCGGGGTCTTGCCGGCCACCACGACTTCCGGATCGGTGAAGCAGACTGCGGCAATCGCAGTAGGCTCGAAGCGCCGAGTCTTGCCAGCGACAAGTTCGGCGACCATCTCGCCCTGGGCCATGGCCCGGTGTGCGAGCATCGGTTCGCCGGCCACGTCACCGATCGCCCAGACGTTGCGCATGCTGGTCTGGCAGCGCTCGTCGATGGCGATCGCCGCACCGTTCATCTTCAGTGCCAGGCTCTCCAGGCCGAAGCCCTGGGTGCGTGGCCGACGGCCAACGGCGACCAGTACCTGATCGGCCTCCAGGCGCAACTGTTCGCCTGCGCCGTCGCGCGCCAGCAGGCAGCCCTGTTCGTAGCCTTCCACGCTGTGTCCCAGGTGCAGTGCGATGCCGAGCTTTTTCAGCGACTCGGCCACCGGTGCGGTCAGCTCGGCGTCGTAAGTGGGCAGGATGCGATCACGCGCTTCTACCACGCTCACGCGCGCACCGAGCTTGCGGTAGGCGATGCCCAGCTCCAGGCCGATATAGCCGCCGCCGACCACCACCAGGTGTTGCGGCAGGCTTTTCGGTGCCAGGGCCTCGGTAGAGGAGATCACCGGCCCGCCCAGCGGCAGCATCGGCAGCTCGACGCTGCTCGAGCCGGTCGCCAGCAACAGGTGTTCGCACTGGATGCGCTGGCCGTCGACCTCGACGTTCTTGCCGTCGAGGATCTTCGCCCAGCCATGGAGCACCTTCACGCCATGTTTCTTCAGCAGGGCAGCCACACCGCTGGTGAGGCGGTCGACGATGCCGTCCTTCCATTCGACGCTGCGCGTGATGTCCAGGTGCGGTGCCGAGACGCTGATGCCCAGCGCCGAACCTTCGGCGTAGCGGCGGGTCTGGTGGAACTGCTCGGCCACGTGGATCAGCGCCTTGGATGGGATGCAGCCGATGTTCAGGCAGGTGCCACCCAGCGCCTGCCCTTCGACCAGCACGGTGGGAATGCCCAGTTGCCCGGCGCGGATGGCGGCCACGTAGCCGCCGGGGCCACCACCGACAATCAGCAGGGTGGTATCAAGAATCTGTTGCATGCTCACTCCACGAACAGGCAGGCGGGCTGTTCCAGCAGGCCGCGCACGGCCTGAATGAACAGGGCGGCGTCCATTCCGTCGACCACGCGATGGTCGAACGAACTGGACAGGTTCATCATCTTGCGCACCACGATCTGGCCATCGATCACCACCGGGCGCTCGACCATGCGGTTGACGCCGACGATCGCCACCTCCGGGGTGTTGACCACCGGCGTGCTGACGATACCGCCCAGGGCACCGAGGCTGGTCAGGGTGATGGTCGAGCCGGACAGCTCTTCGCGGCTGGCCTTGTTGTTGCGCGCGGCATGGGCCACGCGGGCGATCTCGCTGGCGTTGCTCCACAGGCTGCCGGCTTCGGCATGGCGCAGTACCGGCACCATCAGGCCGTTGTCACCTTGGGTGGCGATGCCCACATGTACGGCGCCGTGGCGGGTGATGACCTGGGCCTCGTCGTCGTAGGTGGCGTTGATCTGCGGGAAATCGCGCAGGGCGACGACCATGGCGCGTACCAGGAACGGCAGCAGCGTGAGCTTGCCACGGCTCTCGCCATGCTTGGCGTTGAGCTGTTGGCGCAGGGCTTCGAGCTGGGTGACGTCGATTTCCTCGACATAGCTGAAGTGCGCGACGCGGCGCTTGGCATCCTGCATGCGCTGGGCGATCTTGCGGCGCAGGCCGATCACCGGCACCTGCTCGCTGTCGGTGCGCTTGCCGTAGCCGGCTGGCGCCTGGCCGAGGGCGGTCTGCGGCTTGCTGATGAAGGCGTCGAGGTCTTCGTGCAGGATGCGCCCGGCCGGGCCGCTGCCATGCACGTAACGCAACTCGATACCGGCATCCAGCGCACGCTTGCGCACGGCGGGTGAGGCCAGTGGTTTGTCATGCGCCTCGCGCGGGACGATGGGCGCGACGGCGTGGCTTGTGGCCGGCTGCGGACGGCTTTCGGGCTGCGGCTCGCTCCTTGTCTGGGCTGGCGCAGGGGCCGGCGCGACGTGCGGCTCGGCCGGCTTGGCCTGCGGCGCGTCGACGTGGTTGCCGCTGCCTTCGACTTCGATACGGATCAGCTCGCTGCCGACCGCCATGACCTCGCCGGGCTGGCCTCCCAGGGCCAAGACCTTGCCGCTGACCGGCGAGGGAATTTCTACCGTGGCCTTGTCGGTCATGACATCGGCCACCACCTGGTCTTCTGCGATCACATCGCCGACCTTGACGAACCATTCCACCAGTTCGACCTGCGCGATGCCTTCACCGATATCCGGCATCTTGATGACGTGCGTGCCCATTCAGACCTCCATGACCCGTTTCAATGCCGCACCTACCCGCGAAGGACCTGGGAAGTAAGCCCATTCCTGTGCGTGGGGGTAGGGGGTGTCCCAGCCGGTGACGCGCTCGATCGGCGCTTCGAGGTGATGGAAGCAATGCTCCTGGACCAGCGACACCAGCTCGGCGCCGAAGCCGCACGTACGAGTGGCCTCGTGGACCACCACGCAACGCCCGGTCTTCTTCACCGAGGCGACGATGGTTTCCAGGTCCAGCGGCCAGAGGCTGCGCAGGTCGATGACCTCGGCGTCGACGCCGCTCTCCTCGGCAGCCACCTGGGCCACGTAGACCGTGGTGCCGTAGGTCAGCACGGTGACATCGTTGCCGGGGCGGGTGATCGCCGCCTTGTCCAGCGGCACCTTGTAGTAGCCGTCGGGCACGGCACTGTGCGGGTGCTTCGACCAGGGTGTTACCGGGCGGTCGTGGTGGCCGTCGAACGGGCCGTTGTACAAGCGCTTGGGCTCGAGGAAGATCACTGGGTCGTCGCATTCGATCGACGCGATCAGCAGGCCCTTGGCGTCATAGGGGTTGGATGGCATCACCGTGCGCAGGCCACAGACCTGGGTGAACATCGCTTCGGGGCTCTGGCTGTGGGTCTGGCCGCCGTAGATGCCGCCGCCGCAGGGCATGCGCAGGGTCAGCGGCGAGATGAATTCGCCGGCCGAACGATACCGCAGGCGAGCCATCTCCGAGACGATCTGGTCGGAAGCGGGGTAGAAGTAGTCGGCGAACTGGATTTCCACCACCGGGCGCAGGCCGTAGGCACCCATGCCCACGGCGGTGCCGACGATGCCGCTCTCGGAGATCGGTGCATCGAACACCCGCGACTTGCCGTACTTGGTCTGCAGGCCTTCGGTGCAGCGGAACACGCCGCCGAAGTAGCCGACGTCCTGGCCGTAGATCACCACGTCGTCGTCGCGCTCGAGCATGACATCCATGGCCGAGCGCAGGGCCTGGATCATGGTCATGGTAGTGGTGGCCATGGCGGTTTCCGGGTTGATGCTGTTGTTGTGATCGTTCATCTCAAACCCCCAGTTCCTGGCGTTGACGGCGCAGGTGATCGGGCATTTCCTTGTACACGTCCTCGAACATCGAGGCGGCGCTGGGGATATGGCCATTGGCGAGGGTGCCGAACTGTTCGGCATCCTTCTGTGCCTTGATCACCTCGGCCTCGAGCTCGGCACTGACGGCCTGGTGCTCTTCTTCGGACCAGTGGCCGGCCTTGATCAGGTGCTGCTTGAGACGAAGGATCGGGTCGCCCAGCGGGAAGTGGCTCCAGTCGTCGGCCGGGCGGTATTTGGACGGATCGTCCGAGGTGGAGTGCGGGCCGGCACGGTAGGTGACCCATTCGATCAGTGTCGGGCCCTGGCCACGGCGCGCACGTTCGGCGGCCCAGCGCGAAGCGGCGTACACGGCGACGAAGTCGTTGCCGTCGACCCGCAGCGAGGCGATGCCGCAGCCCACGCCACGGCCGGCGAAGGTGGTCGACTCACCACCGGCGATGGCCTGGAAGGTGGAAATTGCCCACTGGTTGTTGACCACGTTGAGGATCACCGGGGCGCGGTAGACGTGGGCAAAGGTCAGGGCAGTGTGGAAGTCGGACTCGGCAGTGGCGCCGTCACCGATCCAGGCCGAGGCGATCTTGGTATCACCCTTGATCGCCGACGCCATGGCCCAG
This sequence comes from Pseudomonas wayambapalatensis, assembly GCF_049942315.1. Taxonomy (NCBI): domain Bacteria; kingdom Pseudomonadati; phylum Pseudomonadota; class Gammaproteobacteria; order Pseudomonadales; family Pseudomonadaceae; genus Pseudomonas; species Pseudomonas wayambapalatensis. The sequence continues at coordinate 35,618 of NZ_JBNFMU010000159.1, read as the reverse complement.
CCGACCGCCTGCACGAACTGGGTCGCCAGGTTGCCGCTGATGGTGAAGAAGCCCGCCTCGCGCACCGAGTACATGATCGGCAGCTGACGGCCCTTGAGCGGGTCGCGGGTGTTGGACAGCAGCTGGCAGATCATCTCCACCAGCGACACGTCGCGGGCCATCAGGATGCTCTGCTGGCGGTAGGTGGGGAAGCACATGTCGGTGCGGTTCAGGGCCAATGCCTGACCACTGCCAATGGCTTCCTCGCCCAGGCTCTGCATGTAGAAGGACATCTTCTTCTGGCGTTGGGCGACCACCATGCGGCTGTCGAAGATGCGCGTCTTGAGCATGGCGTGCATGCCTTGGCGCAGCACCTGCGGGTCGATGCCCTCGGCCCAGGGGCCGACAGCATTGCCGTGCTCGTCGAGCACACGCACGAGGCTATAGGAGAGGTCCGCAGTGTCGGCGGGCTCTACGTCGATAGGTGGCTTACGGACTTGACCGGCGTCGTTCAGACGCAGGTAGGAGAAATCGGTCTGGCAGCCTGGCCGGCCTGTGGGCTCGGGCACATGCAAACGCAGGGGGGCGTACTCGTTCATGCTTTTTACGCTCGCTCGAATGTTGTTTTTGTGAGCTCTGAAGCGGCCGCCGCTGACTACCGGCTTGTGACTGGTAGGTCAGCGTCATTTACATCTTAGAGGCTGGGCCGGAGAATTTTTCTCTCAAGTTCATTGCCTTTATCGCGCAGCGCAGATAAACATTCTGAATAAACACAAGAATCAGGTGAATTTGCCTCATGCGTAAACTTGATCGTACGGATATCGGTATTCTCAACAGCCTCCAGGAGAACGCCCGGATCACCAACGCGGAGCTTGCGCGTTCGGTGAACCTCTCGCCGACCCCCTGTTTCAACCGGGTCAAGGCGATGGAGGAACTAGGGGTGATCCGCCAGCAAGTGACCTTGCTGTCGCCCGAAGCGCTGGGCCTGGATGTCAACGTGTTCATCCATGTCAGCCTGGAGAAGCAGGTGGAGCAGTCGTTGCATCGCTTCGAGGAGGAGATCGCCGAGCGGCCCGAGGTGATGGAGTGCTACCTGATGACAGGCGATCCGGATTACCTGCTGCGCGTGCTGTTGCCGAGCATCCAGGCGTTGGAGCGGTTTCTCGATTACCTGACGCGGCTGCCGGGGGTGGCGAATATCCGCTCCAGTTTTGCGCTGAAGCAGGTGCGCTACAAGACCGCGTTGCCGTTACCGGCCAATGGCATGACCTTGCGCGAGTAGTTGTCAGTTCAGGCCCTATCGCGTCGCCACCGCCCGACAGGGTGCTTGATATTTTAAACACCCCCGGCCTATGTTGTGGCTGTCGCCCTTTGCGGCATGCCTACAACAACAAGGACCAGCGTCATGACGACCGAGCGCCTGACCGGCATCGACGAAATCGAATGCGTCACCCCTGACCTCAACGGCGTCCCACGCGGCAAGGTGATGACCGCCGAGGGCTTCCTCGAAGGCCGGCGCCTGCAGATGGCGCGTGGGGTGCTGCTGCAATGCATCATGGGCGGCTATCCGCCGGCAAGGTTCTATGGCAGTGATGACGGCGACCTGGCACTGGTCGCTGATCCTGCGCAAACTCATGTCCTGCCGTGGAGCGACAGCCCACGGGCCTTGGCGATCTGCGATGCGGTCGAGCTCGATGGCACGCCCTCGGGGCTCTCCACCCGTGGTCTGCTCAAGGCGGTGATCGCTCGTTATGCGGCGCTGGGGCTTGCGCCGGTGGTGGCCACCGAACTGGAGTTCTTCGTCTTCGCCCCGAACAGTGATCCGGGCCAACCGTTCCAGCCACCGCTGGGCAGGGACGGGCGCCGCGAGCTGGGCCACTCGGCCTTCAGCGTCAGTTCCAACAATGGCCTGCGGCCTTTCTTCAGCGAGGTCTACCGGTGCATGGCAGCACTGGGCTTGCCGCGCGACACGTTCATGCACGAGATGGGCGTCAGCCAGTTCGAGATCAACCTGTTGCACGGTGATCCGCTGCTGCTGGCCGACCAGACCTTCCTGTTCAAGCATCTGCTCAAGGAAGTTGCACTCAAACACGGCTTGACCGTGGTGTGCATGGCCAAGCCGCTGGCGCATACCCCCGGCAGCTCGATGCACATCCACCAGAGCCTGGTGGAGATCGGCACCGGTCGTAACGTGTTCAGTGACGAGCAGGGCAGGGCAACCGACACCTTCCATCACTTCATCGGCGGCTTGCAGGCGTGCATGGCCGACTTCACCGCGCTGTTCGCGCCCAACGTCAACTCCTACCAGCGTCTGTGCCACCCTTACGCCTCGCCGAACAATGCTTGCTGGTCAGAGGACAATCGCGCGGCTGGCCTGCGCATCCCGGCCAGTTCACCGGTAGCGCGGCGTGTGGAAAATCGTCTGCCGGGCGCCGACACCAACCCCTACCTGGCGATTGCCGCAAGCCTTGCGGCCGGGCTGCATGGCATCGAGCGCAAGCTGCAGCCCACTGCGGCGATCCAGGGCGAGTTCGTGGTGCCCGAGCACCTGAGCCTGCCGTGCACGCTGCACGCGGGCATCGAGCGCCTGCGTCGCAGCACGTTGGCGCGGGAACTGTTTGGCGAGGAGTTCATCGAAGGATACGTCGCCACCAAGACCCTGGAATTGACGGATTTCTTCGATGAGATCACGCCGTGGGAGCGTAGGGTGCTGGCCGCGCAGGCCTGATCGCGACAGAAGCTTTGCCCGGCGCGCCGCTCCTGGCTTTTTTTCATTGCCAGGGGCCCGCGTCCGGGAAATTGCCCTTATGCTTGCCAGCAGCACCACACCTGCCCAAGGAGCCCGCGGGGACGCATGCGCCAGATCTGGAAGTCATTTCGCTCGTTGTACTTCGCCGCCCTGATGATGCTGATCGGCTCAGGCCTGTTGAGTACCTACCTGGCGTTGCGCCTGGCTGCCGACCATGTCGACAGCCTGTGGGTCGGTGCGCTGATGGCAGCCAACTATTTCGGTCTGGCCGTAGGCGGCAAGGTCGGTCACCGATTGATCGCTCGGGTCGGGCACATTCGTGCGTATGCCACCTGCGCCGGCATCGTCGGTGCGGCGGTGCTGGGGCATGGGCTGACCGATTACGTACCGGCCTGGATCGGCCTGCGCATGATCGTCGGCCTGGGCATGATGTGCCAGTACATGGTCATCGAGAGCTGGCTCAACGAGCAGGCCGACGCCAAGCAGCGCGGTGCGGTATTCAGCGGCTACATGATCGCGTCCTATCTTGGGTTGGTGCTGGGTCAGTTGATCCTGGTGGTGCATCCGGCACTGGGGCCTGAGCTGCTGATGCTGGTCGCCATGTGCTTTGCCCTGTGCCTGGTGCCGGTGGCGATGACTCGGCGCATTCACCCGGCACCGCTGCGGCCGGCGCCGATGGAGCCGAAATTCTTCATCAAGCGGGTGCCGCAGTCGCTGAGTACCGTGCTTGGCGCGGGACTGATCGTCGGTTCCTTCTATGGTCTGGCCCCCCTGTATGCGGCGCGCCAGGGGCTGAGCACCGAGCAGGTCGGTCTGTTCATGGGCTGTTGTATTTTCGCCGGGCTGTTAGTGCAGTGGCCCCTGGGCTGGCTGTCGGATCGCTATGATCGAGCGGTGCTGATCCGCAGCGTGTCGATCGGCCTGGCGGTGGTGTCGCTGCCGTTGGCGCTGCTGCCCAGTGTGCCGCTGGAGTTGCTGTTCGCGGCTGGCTTCATCGTTTCGTTGTTGCAGTTCTGCCTCTATCCATTGGCCGTGGCGTTCTCCAATGACCATGTGGAAAGTGAGCGGCGGGTATCGTTGACGGCGATGCTGCTGGTCACCTATGGCGTGGGTGCGAGCATCGGTCCGCTGGTGGCGGGCGTGCTGATGAAGGCGTTGGGCGCACAGATGCTCTATGCCTTCTTCACCTTCTTTGCCCTGGTGCTGGTGTGGCGTATTCGACCGAAGGCGGTCACCGGGCTGCACCAGGTTCAGGATGCACCGCTGGGCCACGTGGCGATGCCTGCGGCAGGTTCGCCGTTGTCTGCGGCGCTCGATCCACGGGTCGATGAGCAGACCGTGCAGGACGTGATGCAGGCGCCGGTGGCGGCGGAGGATACCGAAGATGAGCCAGGGCAGGTCCAGGGCAGTCAGGTCGAGCCGGAAACCGACAAGGCGAATTGAGTGATGCCCGACCAGGAGCCAGGCTTCCTGGTCGGGATCGTTCATTTTTTGATGGCTCAGGCGTCCTGAATGTTTTGCAGTCGAAACTCGAGAATCTCGCCGTTCAACTCTCCGGCATTGAGGTAGGCGCCATCCCAGATCTTCAGTTGGGAAACCCTGTGCCCCAGGGCGTCACGCAGGTAGAACGGAATGTTCGGCGCGCTGTTCGGATTGCCATCCCAATTTGTGAGCGTTTCGATCTTCCACAAGCTTTCGCCAGGGCCGAGCAGGGGCCTGGTGATGCTGTCGATCGCTTTGCCCAACAAGCCGGTGCCATACAGGCCGAGCCATCCCTTATAGTTCTGTTCCATTCTGGCGCCGGCATATTCGAAGCTGCTGACTGTAAAGTTATTCAGGCAACTGATCCGATAATGAGATCGGGTGGCGGTCTGTTTTTCTTTCAGGTACTCGAAATGAAACGTGAGTGGCACGAAGGTACTGAGCGGGTGTTGATAGGCCGCTTCGGTCAGCAGCCATCCCTCCCGTTCTGTTTCACCGTCCGGCTTGGACGGTGACAGCCAGCGGGAGGTCCCGACCTGGCCATGCCTGCAATGCAGCTCGGCTGTGAAGTTGCGGTGAATCATGGCGATGCTCCTGTTGAGCGCCCGGGTTGTTGGGGCGATAGCCGTCACCGTAGTGGGTTCAAGGCGTAAGGAGCATGAGGAAAATTTTCAGCGAATGTACCGACCGCCTGAATCGAAAACGCCACCCGAGGGGTGGCGTCGATGTCTTTCAAGGGGCGATCAGTAGTCGTCTTTATCGAACCGCCGCGCTTCACGCTGCAGCTGGTACACGAAACTCTCGATCTTGCGCTGGTTCTGGCCGTTGAGGTTGTGGAAACGCACGCCGGCGAAGGTGGTATTGATGCGCTCTTCGAAGTGCAGGTGACGCAGCTCCACCATCACGTCGCTCAGGCCCAGCGGGTTTGCGGCCTTGAAGCGCTCATACACCTGGCCCAGTTGCAGGCGCTCTTCGACATTGCCATCGAAGCGCAGCTTGCAGCCCGTGGCGGACACGTCCAGCAGCTTGCCGCGCAGCGCGCCGTTGCCCTTGAGGTGGGTGCCGTCGAGGATGATGTCGACCAGTTGCGACAGTTTCAGCGCAGCGCGGAAGGCGTTGCGACGCTGATGGTAGGTCATTTCGGTGGGCAGAGTGCCGCGGTAGCAGCGGTGGCCATCGACTTCGCCGATGGCCAGCGCAGTGTTGCACTCCCAGGCAATGCGTACGCCATCGTGGAAACCTTCGACGCGGAAGGGTTCGCCGTTCTCGATGAACTTCTCGCCGTCACGCGGGATCATTTCGTCCAGTGCCAGAACGTTGGCGTCCCGGTCCACCTGTACCACGTAACTCTGGAAGCGCTGGCTGCGTTCATGGAAGCTGATGATCAGCGGATCGTGGCTTTCCATCAGCTGGCGCAGGTTCGCCGAAATCTCCAGAGGAGTGGTCAGCACTTTTGGTGGCTGAGGAGCATCGGACTCATTGAACACGGGTAATCAATCTCCAGGCAAAAACGACACACGCAAGTAACGGCATTTTGCCAGTATGTTCCGTGCCTTGAATAGGAATAATCACACCTGGCTGATCGCCCGGGGCTTGTCCATGGGGGAGGTGGTACCACGGCTGTCGTACAGCGACGGGGAGTCGCCGCCGTTGAGGATTCTGATCTGGTTGGCCGTGGCGTGCTGCTGCACCTGGATAACCCGGCCATTGGTCTCGTTGACCTTCTGGCAGGTATCCATCAACTGGGTCAGCACATCGAGTTGCTGCAGGATGATCTCGCCGTTTGGCGATTGCGCAGCAACGGCCTGCACACCTGCCCGGTCGGCGCTGAGGCCGAGCCCGTTGAGCAGGTGATTGCGCCGCATGCCCTGCTGCTCGAGCAAGACGATCAGCGATTGCTTGCGGGCGAGGATGGTCTCCAGCACCTGCATGTCCCGACCGTGCAGGGCGACCGTTTCCTTCTGGAGGAGGTCGAGCAGTTCCTGGGTCGGCGCGATGTCGTCTTCGATCAGTTGCAGCAGTGTGGTGTCGTGCATGGCTGGCTCTTGGCTCTGGCGTCCTGGAAGTCAGCGCACCGTAAGGTTAGCGCTGAGCTTCGAAATCAAGCAGTTTGCTGGCGATCCGGCCGGCATCGACCTGGTAGCTGCCGTCGGCGATCGCCTGCTTCAACTGGGCCACGCGGGCGCTGTCGACTGTCGGTTGATCGCGCAGCTTGTCGCTGATCTTCTGCAACTGCTGGGCCTCTTGACTGAGGTGTACCGCCTCTCCGCTGACGCTGGCAGGCTTGCCTGCATCGCTGGCACCACCGGTTTTTTCGGTGTTGCCCGATGCGGCATTGCCGCGAACACCGCCCGTGATGGACGGAGAGTTATTCAAACGACTGAAGTCGATGACCATGATCAGAAACCTCTGGGTGAATAGGACGCTTGCCTTTGTTTCGGCCAACCCGAAACAAACTTTAGGCACAAATGTTCTGCCGTCCGTCAGCAAACCCGCATATCCCGATTTCTGACACAGTTTAGGAAAAGCGGTTCCTCGCCGCCAGTCCCGGGGTCCTGCATTATTTCGTCGGCGATGAACCGCCGGTGCCTTTTACATCCTTCCTACATCGCCACTTCGACCTGGCCCGGCCCGACCACCGTGGCCTTGACCACGCGCTGGGAGTTGAGATTGCGCACGCGGATCTGTTCGGTCAGGCCGCCCTTGCTCAGGGCTTCGCCTGGCATGCGTACGCTCAGGCCGCCACTGCGGGCGGTGATCACCACGTGATCGCCCTTGCGAATCACGTCCGCTTGTTCCAGTTGCTGCAACGTCAGGACCTGGTCGAGGATGGTCGGGCGCAGCAGTTTCATGCCCACGGCCTGGTCGAGTTCGCTCAGAAAGCCCTGGCCCAGGGTGCTGACGTCACGCTCGCGCAGGGCCACGTCACCTTCAGTGATCACGCTTTCGCGCTTGAGTGGGCGGGTCATGACCACAACGTCGCGGAACAGCTTCACCTGTGCCGGCACGAATACCGTCCAGGGCGAGGTGCCGTCGCAACGTACCCGCACCGTCACCCGCCCAAGCGGCTGTGCCGGGCTTTCCAGCGAGGCGTCCAGTTGCTGGCTGCACACCGGCATGCGCAGGCGTGGGTCGAGATTGTTGACCTGGATGTCATAACGTCCCACGGTCTGGGTGCGCGTCATGTAGTCTTCGACGGTGAATTCAAGAAACCCTTGGGTGACACCGATAAGCTGTTCAGGCAAGGTAAACGAATCCGCCAGCGTGCGAGCGCCGGATGCGAGCAGGCATGCAATGGCCAGGGGGATGGCCAGCAGGCGCGTCAGTCGTCGGAAAAATGTCGTTTTCGTGTACATACGCTCAAAAAAGCAAAGCCCGTGCCGACTTGTTGGCAAGCGAGCAGAAAAATAGAAGGAGTCTGGCATGGCTGGCGTTATGGATTCGGTCAACCAGCGCACGCAACTGGTTGGACAGAATCGCCTCGAGCTGCTGTTGTTCCGTCTCAATGGCGATCAACTCTATGGCATCAATGTGTTCAAGGTCCGTGAGGTGCTGCAGTGCCCGGAGCTGACCCTGTTGCCCAAGTCCCATCCGGTGGTGCGCGGTGTAGCGAACATTCGTGGGGCAACCATCCCCATCCTCGACCTGTCGATGGCGACGGGGCTACCGGGCCTGAAAGAAGAGACCCGTAACAGTTTCGTGATCATTACCGAGTACAACACCAAGACCCAGGGTTTCCTGGTGCACTCGGTCGAGCGCATCGTCAACATGAACTGGGAAGAGATCCATCCACCTCCCAAGGGTACCGGGCGCGATCACTACCTGACGGCGGTTACCCGGGTAGACAACCGCATGGTCGAGATCGTCGACGTCGAGAAGGTGCTTGCCGAAGTGGCGCCGTCCTCGGAGTCGGTCTCCGCTGGCGTGGTCGATGCCGAGGTGCAGGACAAGGCCGTGTTGCTGCGGGTGCTGACCGTCGACGATTCGTCGGTGGCGCGCAAGCAGGTCAGCCGTTGCCTGCAGACCGTGGGCGTGGAGGTGGTGGCGCTCAACGACGGCCGCCAGGCGCTGGACTACCTGCGCAAGCTGGTGGATGAGGGCAAGCGGCCGGAAGAAGAGTTCCTGATGATGATCTCCGACATTGAAATGCCGGAAATGGACGGCTATACCCTCACCGCCGAGATTCGTAACGATCCGCGCATGCAAAAATTGCACATCGTCCTGCATACTTCGCTGTCGGGCGTGTTCAACCAGGCGATGGTCAAGAAGGTCGGCGCTGACGACTTCCTGGCCAAGTTCAAGCCGGACGACCTGGCCCAGCGCGTGGTCGATCGGATCAAGGCAACGCATTGAAACGGCCGGGGCGAGCCCCGGCGCAAGTGATTGAAAAGAGGCGGCAGCATTGTCTACGGGTAATTTGGATTTCGAACAGTTCCGGGTCTTCCTGGAGAAAGCCTGTGGCATCCTGCTGGGCGAAAATAAGCAGTATCTGGTGTCCAGCCGTCTCAACAAGCTGATGGAGCAGCAGGGCATCAAGAGCCTGGGTGAGCTGGTCCAGCGCATCCAGACCCAGCCCCGCAGTGGCCTGCGCGAGCAGGTGGTCGACGCCATGACCACCAACGAGACCTTGTGGTTTCGCGACACCTATCCGTTCGAAGTGCTGAAGAACAAGGTGATTCCCGAGTTCATCCGCGCCAACCCTGGCCAGCGCCTGCGCATGTGGTCGGCGGCCTGCTCGTCGGGGCAGGAGCCGTATTCGATCTCGATGGCTATCGATGAGTTCGAGCGCAGCAACCTGGGCCAGTTGAAGATGGGGGCGCAGATCGTCGCCACCGATCTTTCCGGTGCCATGCTCAATAACTGCAAGACGGGTGAGTACGATAGCCTGGCGATTGCCCGCGGCTTGTCGCAGGAGCGCCTGCAGCGCTACTTCGACCCGAAAGGGCCGGGGCGGTGGGCGGTTAAGCCGGCAATTCGCAGTCGGGTGGAGTTCCGCTCGTTCAACCTGCTCGACAGCTATGCGGCGCTGGGCAAGTTCGACATCGTGTTCTGCCGCAATGTGTTGATCTACTTCTCCGCGCAGGTGAAGAAAGACATCCTCATGCGTATCCATGCAACGCTCAAGCCAGGGGGATATCTGTTCCTGGGGGCTTCGGAGGCGCTCAATGGCTTGCCGGATCATTACCAGATGGTTCAGTGCAGTCCAGGGATCATCTATCAGGCCAAGTGAATGTAAAGGCCGGTATCGAGAGATACCGGCCTTCTCGTTTTCGCGCCTGCGAACACCGGACCTTGCCAGCGTGTTCAGGCGGCAAGGTCAGGATCGATCGAGGTCGCGGTCAGAAGTCGTACCGCACCTTCGCCGAGAATACGTCGGCATTGAAGCCCGACTTGCCCACGTAGTCATAATTGACCCCGAGGGTCACTGCACCCAGCTTGTAGTCGGCACCGACACCTGCTTCGTAGCTGTTGCGCACCGCACTTGCGCCGCGGGTCACGAATGGCGTGTTGCCGAGCAGGAAGGTCGAGGTGCTGTTGGTCTGGTCGGCGGCGAAGTCGTGGTAGCCCATCAGCTTGAATTGCGGCTCCAGGGTCCCGACACCAACGGCATAGCTGCCCGCCACTCGCACACCTGCACCCAGCTCGAGGGCTTCGTAGCGCTCATCTTCGACCTTGAGTGCGGCGGACGAGCCTTTCTCGCGGTAGCCATCGATGTCGACACGGCTGTAGCGAGCGGCCACGCGTGGTTCGACCAGCAATTGCGGGTTGATGTGCCAGGTGTAGCCACCCACCAGGTTCGCGGCCAACTGGTTGCTATCGTAGTCGGCCTTGGCCCGGGTGTCGGCGATCTCACGCTTGCCTTGGTTGTCGCCCCGGCCATAGGTCAGGCTGGCGTCGACGAAGTAGTTGCCCAGCGTATAGGCGCTGTACAGGGTGAAGGCATGGCTCTCGACCGACGTCTTGTTGCCACTGCTGCCGTTGACGTCAGTGTCCAGGAAGCTGTACGCCAGGCCCAGGGTGAGCTGGTCGTTGAGCTTGCCATCGGCACCGACGGCAATGCCGCGACTGTAGGCGTTGTAACCTGCCACGCCGTCACGGGTGCTCTGGGTGGCGTCGCTGTACAGCGATTGAACCCATACGCCGGCCTGGCTGAAGCCTTCTCCCGAAGAGGCGCCACGCAGGTTGCTGGCGCGGCTGCTGATGGCGTTGCCGATCATGCGCTGGGCTCCGGTGGCTGCCTGGCGCGCGCCGCCGTTGACCTCCGGGGTCAGCTGGCGAGCCAGTCTGGCGACCTGGGCCTGGTCGGCGTTGGCGGCGTAGGCCAGCAGCGGGTCGCCTTTGGGCAACTGAGCCAGCAGGCCGTTACCGATCGCGTTGCCGATGGCACCCTGGGCATTGTCGTTGCCGCCGCTTTCCTTGACGATCTCGGTGACTTCTTCCACCGGTTTGGTCGTGACCTGTGCGTAGACTTTGTTGTCTTCCACCGCGCTGCTCTGCACGCGCAGCAGTGCCGAGGTACTGGTGACCTGGATGCCGTTGGGGTCAAGGTTGTGGCCGGCGGTGTCCACCAGCTGTACCTGGCCGGCCTCGACCAGCAGGTAGCGCGATCCGGACGGCTGGAAGTCCTCTTCGTCGGCGTGCAGGGCGATGCGCGAGCCTTGTTCGAACTTGCTGGTGCCGCTGACCTTGAGTACCGCCACGCTCGGGTCGGTTTCGCTGGACAATTCCAGGCCCAGTGCCGAGTTGCCGGCGATCGACAGGTTGCCGTCGATCGCGGTGCGGGCAGCGGTCAGTGACAGGGTCGCACGGGTGTCGTCACCCAGGTTGCCGACTTCGATCCAGCCACCGGGCTTGAGGCGGATGTCCGGGGTGGTGTGGGGCAGGTAGTGGGACTGGAACTCGCTGTTGCCTTCGACCTCGATGTTGCTCAGCCCGTCGAGCATGCCGGTGATCTGGCTGCCCTCGCGCAGGATGAGCTCGACCGGCCGATTGCTGTGGCTGGCGTCGATGGCGACCTGGGCCATGATGATGCCGCTGTTGAAGATGTTCAGGTCGCCGTGGTCGCGGTACCAGGGTTGCTGGCCGGGGGCGTCGAATGCGACATCGCCGATGCGAATGCCGGTGCCGCTCAAGGCGTAGATCGAGCCACGGTTGTCGATGTGTCGCCCCAGGCTACTGGTCAGGGTTGCGCCATCGAGCGCGATGGCCTGGCTGTTCGTGTCGCTGGCGACGATATTGCCGTAGTTTTCGATGCTGTCCAGGCGGGTTGGCATGCCGGTGGCGCCGCCGCGCGACGTGGCGTTGACGCTGATGGCATTGGGGCCGCTGCTTTCGATGGCGCCGCGGTTGACGATCTTGCCCTGCACGGTGGCGCCGGCCAGGTTGAGGGTGATCGCGTTGTAGCCATAGGCGCGGACCTTGGCGTTCTGGGCGTTGACCAGGTCGCCCTTGATCAAGGTCGACTGGCCGTTGGCGCTGGCCAGGTTGATGCCGTAGGCCTCCCGCCGGTTGATGATGCCGATACCGGTGCCGGCCTGGAGCGTGCCTTGGTTGATCAGGTTGCCATCGATGGTGGTATTGCTGATTTTCAGCGCGTTGCCATCGAGGCTGGTGCTCCTGACGAAGGCCTGGTTCATCAGGTCGCCGGTCACCTGGCTGTTGCGCACGGTGAGGGCGTCGCTGCGATTGACCATGTCCACGGTGGTGCGGTCGTTGTCGTTGATCGGGCTGTTGAAGGTCAGGTCGCCCTGTACGTTGGCGTCGTCGAGCACGATCGCGCTGCGGGAAATATTGGTGAAGCTGCCGCCGAACTCGAGGCCATTCGCGTAGCTCTGGTGGCTGGAGGTGAAGCCGGCATCGGTCAGTTGGATGGTCTGGCCATGGGCGGGCAGGGCGCTGGTGGCAATTGCCAGGGCAAGCAGGGTCTTGCGGTAGGTCAGCGGGGACACGGTTTCTTCCTTGGAAGGCAATAGGGACAGTGCGCATCCATGCTGTGCCTGAAACCGTAACCAGTGGCCTCATGCCACATCTCTGCGCGGTCGCGAATGCTACTCGCAGTGATGGCAAAATAACACTTCCCTGTTGACGTCAATTTTTTGGATTGCCGCTTTTGCCGCTCGGCAATTGCCGCTCGCCCGCCATCAAGCGGAAGCACTTTGCCGCTTTTCTGGCATTGCCGTTGTTCGCGGAGGCAGCTGATGCCCGGTATTGCTGGGGTTGCGGCTGTTGGCACAGGCCTTGCTATAGCTTGGCCAACGCAACGCTGGTCAACCTTCGAAGGTTCCCCGACATGAGCATCAGCTTCGACAAGGCCCTCGGCATCCATGAAAAGGCACTGGGTTTCCGCGCCCAGCGCGCCGAGGTGCTGGCCAACAACATCGCCAACGCCGACACGCCCAACTACAAGGCGCGTGACATGGACTTCTCCTCGGTGCTTGCCGCCGAGGCAGACAAACAAAGCAATGGGCGTATTTCGCTGACCCGCACCAACGGCCACCACATCGAGGCCGAAGGCCTGGCCATGGGCGACGACAGCCTCAAGTACCGCACGCCGATGCAGCCGTCGATCGACCAGAACACCGTGGATGCACAGATCGAGCAGTCGAACTATGCGCAGAACGCGATCGACTTCCAGGCCAGCTTCACCTTGCTCAACAGTAAATTCAAAGGGCTGGTATCGGCCCTGCGTGGAGAGTGACCATGTCCCTTGCCAGTGTCTTCAACATCGCCGGTAGCGGCATGAGCGCGCAGAACACGCGCCTTAACACCGTCGCCTCGAACATCGCCAACGCCGAGACCGTCTCCTCGAGCATCGACCAGACCTACCGCGCGCGCCACCCGGTGTTCGCCACCACCTTCGAACAGGCCCAGAACGGCGCCGGTCAGTCGCTGTTCGACGACCAGGGCCAGGCCGGCCAGGGTGTGCAGGTCAAGGGGATCATCGAGGACCAGAGCAACCTGGAAGCCCGCTACGAGCCCAATCATCCGGCGGCGAACAAGGACGGCTACGTCTACTACCCGAACGTCAACGTGGTCGAGGAGATGGCTGACATGATCTCCGCCAGCCGTGCGTTCCAGACCAACGCCGAGCTGATGAACACCGCCAAGACCATGATGCAGAAGGTGCTGACCCTGGGTCAGTGATTGAGGAGCGCAAAGCATGGCAGTCAATGTTAATGATGTGCTCGCCAACTCCGGTGTGAGCAACGGCACCAAGAAGCCAGCCAGCGAGCCGACCGACAAGAACGCGCTCGGCAAGGATGCCTTCTTGCAGTTGCTGGTCACCCAGATGCAGCACCAGAACCCGCTCGATCCGCAGGACAACGGTGAGTTCGTTGCCCAGCTTGCGCAGTTCAGCAGCCTGGAGGGTATCCAGACCCTCAACGAGTCGGTCAACGCCATTACCGGTTCGCTGGGTTCGTCCCAGGCGCTGCAGGCATCGTCGCTGGTCGGCCGCTCGGTGATCGTGCAGAACGACAAGGCGCTGGTCGATCCGACCAAGAGCTTCAATGGTCAGGTCGTGGTGCCGCAGAACATCGAGAGCGGCAAGGTCACGATCAAGGACAAGGATGGCAACGTCGTCAAGACCATCCAGTTGGGCGAACAGAAGAAGGGCACTGCCGACTTCATCTGGGATGGCACCAACGACAAGGGCGAGAAGGTCGCTGCAGGCAACTACACCTTTACCGCGACTACCACCGTCGATGGCAAGGCTCAGGAGATGTACACGCTGCTGCCAGCCACCGTCACCAGTGTCACCGTGGGTGGCACTGGCGGCGAGATGATGCTCAACCTGGCCGGTATCGGCAAGGTCGGCATCTCCAAAGTACAAACCATCGGAATCTAAGGCCGGCCTGTTCGGCAGAAGGAGCAATGCATGTCTTTCAATATCGGCCTTAGCGGTCTCTACGCAGCCAACAAGCAACTCGACGTTACCGGCAACAACATCGCCAACGTCAATACCACCGGTTTCAAGTCGTCGCGTGCCGAGTTCGCCGACGTCTACGCCGGCGCCAACCGCCTGGGCGTGGGCCAGAACCAGGTCGGTAACGGTGTGCGCCTGGCGGCCGTGTCGCAGCAGTTCACCCAGGGTGACGTGAACAACACTGGCAACGTGCTGGACATGGGGATCCAGGGCCAGGGCTACTTCGTCCTGTCCGACAACGGCTCGCTGACCTACACCCGTGCCGGTGCCTTCCGCACCGACAAGGACAACAACGTGGTGACCTCCGACGGCCTGAACCTGCAAGGCTATGCTGCCGACAGCACCGGCAAGATCCAGAAGGGCATCCTCACCAACCTGAAGATCGATACCTCGGCGCTGGCCCCCAAGGCCACTACCCTGATCGACCAGGGCATCAACCTGAACTCCTCCGCCGACACCATCCCGCTGGAGGTGTCCGACGGCGCGACCCCACCGGTGATGGTGCCGAACAAGCCGTTCGACCCGGCCGACCAGTCGACCTACACCAAGTCCTTCCCGACCAAGGTGTACGACAGCCAGGGTAACGAGCACACCATGGAGCAGTTCTACCGCAAGACCGGCACCAACGAGTGGACCATGTACACCCTGGTCGATGGTCGCAACCCGCTCAACCCGAGTAGCACCACGCCGCTGACCGGCACCATGACTTTCAACTCCGACGGCAGCATCAAGGCCATGACCACCGACAACACCACGGTGCCGGCGGCCAACTGGAGCGTGACCAACAACACCTTCAGCCTCAAGGGCTGGATCCCGGCCGCGAAGGATGCCGCAGGCAACTGGGCGGCCAACGGTTCGGATGGCAATGCCGACGGCATGCGCCTGGCCATGAACAGCACCACCTCGTACAACACCGAGACCGCGCGCATGTCGCAGAATCAGGACGGCTATGCCACCGGCATCCTGTCGAGCCTGTCGATCGACTCGACCGGGGTGATGTTCGCAAGCTTCAGCAACCAGCAGTCTCGCGCCATCGGCCAGGTTGCGATTGCCAGCTTCGCCAACGACCAGGGCCTGCAGCAGATCGGCGGTACGCGTTGGAAAGAGACCTTCTCCTCGGGTATTCCAGGCATCGACGCGCCGAAGACCGGCACCCTGGGCTCGGTCGAGTCCAACTCGCTGGAAGCGTCCAACGTCAACCTGACCCAGGAGCTGGTCGAGCTGATCAAGGCGCAGAGCAACTACCAGGCCAACGCCAAGACCATCTCCACCGAAAGCACCATCATGCAGACCATCATCCAGATGACCTGATGGTCGCTGGCTGAGCGTGTCTGGACGAACCCCTTTCCCGTGAAGGGGTTCGTCGTTTTTGCAGGAGGGATCATGAGGAAACTGACTGTCGCGCTGTTGGCGGCGGCATGCCTGCTCCAGGCTCAGGCCGGTACTGCGCCGTGGTGGCGCTGGGAAAGCCAGGTGGATGGGCGACTGGTGTGTTCGCAGTGGTCGCCGGGGGAGGGCTGGAAGCGGTTTGCCGGGCCGTACAACAATGGTGGGTGTCGCGATTAGCAATACCGCCACTGCTGAACTTTGGCACCCCCTTGCCGCCAGCGGCAAAGCAGCGCCGGATAACCGACGTTGCACCCTCGACGAAAACCACCAAAGGCCCGTATCCACGGGCTTTTTCTTGCCTCGGGAAAAGTTGGTTCGGAACTTGCTTTACAGCCTGCATAGCAACGGTGAGCGGCAATCGATCGCCAGTGCAGTGGAGGATGACTGTGGACAAGATGCTTTACGTGGCCATGACCGGCGCCGCCCAGAACGCGGTGGCACAGAAGGCCCACGCCAACAACCTGGCGAACGTTTCCACCACCGGTTTTCAGCGTGACCTGGAGCAGGCGCGCTCGATGCCGGTGTTCGGCGACAGCTTTCCGGCGCGTGCCTTCGCCATGAGCGAGCGGCCTGCCACCGACTTTACCGCAGGCCCGATGATCGAGACCGGTCGCGAGCTGGACGTGGCGGTCAGCGGCAACGGTTTCATCGCCGTGCAGGCCCCGGATGGCAGCGAAGCCTATGTGCGCACTGGCAGCCTGAACATCGACGCCCTCGGCGTGTTGCGTGCCGGCAATGGCATGCCGGTGATCGGCAACGGTGGCCCGATCGCCATTCCGCCAGAGCAGAAGGTCGAGGTCGGTGACGATGGCACCATCAGCATCCGCGCCATGGGTGAAGACCCGCGCGTCATGGCCGAGGTCGATCGGATCAAGCTGGTCAACCCCGATATCAAGAGCATCAGCAAAGGCCTCGATGGCCTGATCCATACCAACAGCGGCCAGCCGGCCGATGCGGACGTCAATGTCCGCGTGGTGTCGGGCTTCCTCGAGGGCAGCAACGTCAATGCCGTCGAAGAGATGACTTCGGTGCTGGCCCTGTCCCGCCAGTTCGAGCTGCACGTCAAGATGATGAAGACCGCCGAGCAGGGCGACGAAGCCATGGCTCGGGTTTTGCAAATCAGCTAATCACTTTTGAACGGGTGCCGTAAAACAGGCGCACGAGGAGAACACTAAATGCTTCCGGCTCTCTGGGTCGCTAAAACCGGCCTGTCCGCACAGGACACCAACCTGACGGTCATCTCCAACAACCTGGCCAACGTCTCGACCACCGGCTTCAAGCGCGACCGTGCCGAGTTCCAGGACCTGCTGTACCAGACCAAGCGTCAGCCTGGTGCCCAGTCGACCCAGGACAGCGAGCTGCCTTCGGGCCTGCAGGTCGGTACCGGTGTGCGCATCGTCGGCACCCAGAAGAACTTCCAGACTGGCAGCCTGCAGACCACCGAAAACCCGCTGGATCTCGCGGTCAACGGTCGTGGTTTCTTCCAGGTCCTGCAGCCAGACGGCACTGTCTCCTACACCCGTGACGGCACCTTCCACCTGAACTCCGATGGCCAGGTCGTGACCGCCAACGGTTTCGCCCTCGAGCCTGCCATCGTCGTGCCGCCGGAGGCCCAGACCTTCACCGTCGGCCAGGACGGCACCGTGTCGATCACCACCACCGGCAACCCTGCTGCGCAGATCATCGGCAACATCCAGACCGCAGACTTCATCAACCCGGCCGGCCTGCAGGCGATCGGCAACAACCTGTTCTTCGAGACCGCCGCCAGCGGTGCGCCGCAGGTCGGCACCCCGGGCCTGAACGGTTTCGGCACCACTCTGCAGCAGACCCTGGAAAACTCCAACGTCAGCACCGTCGAAGAGCTGGTGAACATGATCACCACCCAGCGCGCCTACGAGATGAACTCCAAGGTCATCTCCACCGCCGACCAGATGTTGTCGTTCGTCACCCAGCAACTGTAAGTCCTGGCTCTAGCTACCCGGCCGCTGTTGCAGCGCCTGTTACACCGTGAGGTAAGCGTCATGAATCGTCTGTTGTCCGTCGTCGCCCTGGGAGGGGCTGTGTTGCTGGCCGGTTGCGTTGCGCCGACGGCAAAGCCCAACGACCCGTACTACGCGCCTGTACTGCCGCGTACACCTTTGCCGTCGGCGGCCAACAACGGTTCGATCTACCAGGCCGGTTTCGAGCAGAACATGTATGGCGATCGCAAGGCGTTTCGTGTTGGTGACATCATCACCATCACCCTCAACGAGCGTACCTCGGCGAGCAAGAACGCCGGTTCCCAGATCCAGAAGGACAGCAACGCCAATATCGGCCTGACCTCGCTGTTCGGGACGACGCCCAACACCAACAACCCGTTCGGCGGTGGCGACCTGTCGCTCAACGCCGGGTACAAGGGTGAACGCGCCACCAAAGGTGCCAGCCAGGCCAGCCAGGGCAATACCTTGACCGGCTCCATCACCGTTACCGTGGCCGATGTGCTGCCCAATGGCATCATCGCCGTGCGCGGCGAGAAGTGGATGACCCTCAACACCGGCGAAGAGCTGGTACGCATCGCCGGCCTGATCCGCGCCGACGACATCGCCACCGACAACACCGTGCCGTCCACGCGTGTGGCCGACGCGCGCATCACCTATTCGGGCACCGGCTCCTTCGCCGATGCCAGCCAGCCCGGGTGGCTGGACCGCTTCTTCATGAGCCCGCTTTGGCCCTTCTGAGTACGGATGACCATGTTCAACGCCAGGCAGTTGATTGCCGCGACCTTGCTCCTGTCCTTCGCGTTCGGCGCCCACGCCGAGCGCCTGAAGGATATCGCCAGCATTTCCGGCGTGCGCGCCAACCAGTTGATCGGCTACGGCCTGGTGGTGGGGCTCAACGGGACGGGTGACCAGACCACCCAGACCCCGTTCACCCTGCAGACCTTCAACAACATGCTGTCGCAGTTCGGCATCAAGGTGCCGCCAGGTTCGGGCAACGTGCAGTTGAAGAACGTCGCTGCAGTGTCGGTGCACGCCGACCTGCCGGCCTTCGCCAAGCCGGGGCAGGTGATCGACATCACCGTGTCCTCGATCGGCAACTCCAAGAGCCTGCGTGGCGGCAGCCTGCTGATGACCCCGCTCAAGGGGATCGACGGCAACGTCTACGCCATTGCCCAGGGCAACCTGGTGGTCGGTGGTTTCGATGCCGAAGGTCGCGATGGCTCGAAGATCACCGTCAACGTGCCGTCTGCCGGTCGCATCCCTGGCGGCGCTTCGGTCGAGCGAGCGGTGCCGAGCGGCTTCAACCAGGGCAACAGCCTGACCCTGAACCTCAACCGTCCTGATTTCACCACCGCCAAGCGCATCGTCGACAAGGTCAACGAACTGCTCGGCCCGGGTGTTGCCCAGGCGCTGGACGGCGGTTCGGTGCGCGTCACCGCGCCCATGGACCCGAGCCAGCGGGTCGACTACCTGTCGATCCTCGAGAATCTGGAGATCGATCCTGGCCAGGCCGTGGCCAAGGTCATCATCAACTCGCGTACCGGCACCATCGTCATTGGCCAGAACGTCAAGGTATCGCCGGCCGCCGTCACCCACGGCAGCCTGACCGTGACCATCACCGAAGACCCGATCGTCAGCCAGCCGGGGCCGTTCTCCAATGGCCAGACCGCCGTGGTGCCGCGTTCGCGGATCAATGCGCAACAGGAAGCCAAGCCGATGTTCAAGTTCGGCCCAGGCACCACGCTGGATGAAATCGTCCGCGCAGTGAACCAGGTCGGCGCGGCACCGGGCGACCTGATGGCGATCCTCGAAGCCCTGAAACAGGCCGGCGCCTTGCAGGCCGACCTGATCGTGATCTGAGGACGCTGGCGATGAATCCGAAGAGCCTTGTTTCAAGTGCCGCCGACAGCGGCGCCTACACCGACCTCAACCGCCTGAGCTCGCTCAAGCACGGGGATCGCGACAGCGATGCCAACATCCGCAAGGTGGCCCAGGAGTTCGAGTCGCTGTTCATCGGCGAAATGCTCAAGGCCTCGCGCAAGGCCGGCGATGTGCTGGCTGCCGACGATCCGATGAACACCGAGACGGTCAAGCAGTACCGCGACATGTACGACCAGCAGTTGGCCGTGAGCATGTCCCGCGAAGGCGGCGGTATCGGCCTGCAGGACGTGCTGGTGCGCCAGTTGTCCAAGAACAAGGCCGTGCGCCCGAACACCAGCCCCTTCCCGCGTATCGACGGCAATGCCCCGGCGTTGTGGGGCACGAAAGTGGTCGCACCTGCCCACGCCGCCGAATCGACGTCCACCCGCAACGACGTTGCGGCGCTCAATGCGCGGCGTCTGGCGCTGCCGGGCAAGCTCACCGACCGCCTGCTCGCCGGCATCGTGCCGTCGGCCGGCAATCCGGCTGCGACCAACACCTCGGCATTGCCGGGTCGTGGCGATATTCCCCCCGGTGGCGTGGCCACCGGCGACTGGGAGCCGGCCCAGGCCTTCGCCGCACCGGGGCATGGCATGCAGATTCTTGGGCGCGCCGTGGCCCAGCCGCCGCTGGCGCCGAAGAAAGCCTTCGCCGACAGCGACGAGTTCGTCGCCACCATGCTGCCGATGGCCGAGCAGGCCGCCAAGCGCATCGGTATCGACCCGCGTTACCTGGTCGCCCAGGCTGCCCTCGAAACCGGATGGGGCAAATCGGTCATGCGCAACACCGATGGCAGCAGCAGCCACAACCTGTTCGGCATCAAGGCCACCGGCAATTGGCAGGGCGGCGAGGCGAGGGCGATCACCAGCGAGTTCCGCAACGGTCAGTTCGTCAAGGAAACGGCAGCGTTCCGTTCCTACGACTCCTACCAGGACAGCTTCCACGACTTGGTCAGCCTGCTGCAGAACAATGCGCGCTATCAAGATGCGGTGAAGTCTGCCGATAACCCAGAGCAGTTTGTGCGAGAGCTGCAGAAGGCCGGGTATGCCACCGACCCGAACTACGCCAGCAAGATCTCGCAGATCGCAAGACAGATGAAGTCGGACACGAGCTACGCAATGCTCGGGACCACCACGCAACTTTAAGGGCAGCGAATCATGGCGAGCTTGATCAATATTGGCATGTCGGGGCTGGGCGCCGCGCAGTCGGGGATGTACACCCTGGGTAACAACATCGCCAACGCCGATGTGGACAGTTACTCGCGCCAGCAGAACGTGCAGAAGACCAAGGGCTCGCAGCAGAACGGCAACGTCTTCATCGGCAGCGGCACCACGCTGGCCGACGTGCGTCGAGTGTACAACTCGTTCCTCGAGAACCAACTGCGCACCACCACCTCGCTGTCCAGCGATGCCAACTCGTACCTGAACCAGATCAATCCGCTCGACACTGCCCTGTCGAGCGCTGACACCGGTATCACGGCTGCCCTGAAAGGCTTCTTCACCGCCATGCAGGACGCGGCGGCCAAGCCCAACGAAGATGCCTCTCGCCAGTTGCTGCTGACCAGCGCGCAATCGCTGGCCAAGCGTTTCAACAGCCTGTCGACGCAGCTCAACCAGCAGAACAGCAACATCAACGCCAACATGGCGTCGATCGCCGACCAGGTCAACAAGCTCACCTCGACCATCGCCCAGTACAACGACCAGATCGCGCGCGTGTCGGCGATCCAGGGCCAGCCGAACGATCTGCTCGACCAGCGCGACGGCGCCGTGCGCGAACTGAACAAGCTGATCGGCAGCCAGGTTGTGGAGCGCGAAGGCAACTACGACATCTACCTGCCCAACGGCCAGGCACTGGTACTGGGCAAGACCACCCAGACCCTCGAGGTCGCGCCAAACCGCAACGATCCGACGCGCATGAGCCTGATGATCAACCGCGGCAGCACCAAGATGGACATCACCGACACCACCACCGGTGGCGAGCTCGGTGGCCTGCTGCGCTACCGCAAGGACACCCTGGATCCTGCGCTCAACGAGCTGGGCCGGGTGGCACTGGTGGTGTCCGATGCGATCAACAGCCAGCTCGGCCAAGGCGTCGACAAGAATGGTGAATTCGGCGCGCTGCTGTTCGGCGACATCAACAGCGCCAAGGCCATCAGCGAGCGCAGCATCGCCCGCCAGGGCAACAGTGCAGGCTCCGGCAACCTCGATGTGACCATCAAGGACACCGGCAAGCTGGGCACCAGCGACTACCAGGTGACCTTCACCAGTGCCACCGGCTACAACGTGCGCAAGCTGCCCGAAGGCACCGACATGGGCAACTTCGACCTCAACGACAACCCACCGAAAGTGATCGATGGCTTCAGCCTCTCGCTCAATGGTGGCGCCGTTGCCGCTGGCGACAGCTTCAAGATCACCCCGACCCGCAACGCCGCAGCCGGTATCGAGTCGGTGCTCACCGATCCCAAGCGCCTGGCGCTGTCCGCGCCGTTGGGTGCAGTGAGCGGCTCGGGCAACAAGGGCACCGGGCAGATCACCCAGCCTAACCTGACCTCCAAGCTGGACATCTACAACGCCACCGATCGCACTCAGTTGCAGACCGGCCTGAAATATTCGACCCCGGTCAAGCTGGTGTTCGGCGACGACAGCGCGTCTCCGCAGGGCTACACCCTGTACGACGCCAAGGGCAACTCCATCGGCACCGGCACCATCGTGCCCGGCCAGAGCAACAAGCTGCAGCTCTCGGTGCCGATGGTCGATGGCGCCGGCAACCCGATCATGGATGGCGCCACCCAGCGTTCGTTCACCTTCGAGATGGAAGTGGCCGGCGCACCGAAGAACGGTGACAGCTTCACCGTCTCGCTGACCGGTGCAGGCTCTTCCGACAACCGCAACGCCAAGTCGGTGATCGACCTGCAGACCAAGTCCACCGTGGAAGTCGGCGCCGACGGCAAGGGCATCAGCCTGACCGATGCCTACGCCAAGCTTGTGTCCAACGTCGGCGGCAAGGCTGGCCAGGCGAGCATGGACTCCGACGCCACCAATGCCCTGCAGAAGTCGGCGCTCGATGGCCGCAACGCTGTCTCCGGGGTGTCGATCGACGAAGAGACCGGCAACCTCATCAAGTTCCAGCAGTACTACACCGCGTCGTCGCAGATCATCAAGGCGGCCCAGGAAACCTTCGCCACCTTGATCAACAGCCTTTAAGGAGCCGTAGACCGTGCGCATTTCCACTTCGCAGTTCTACAACACCAGCAGCGCCAACTATCAGCGCGGCTTCAGCAACGTGGTGAAAACCCAGCAGGAATCCAGCGATGGCATCCGCGTGCGTACTGCAGCCGACGATCCGGTGGGCGCCTCGCGCCTGCTGCAGCTCGAGCAGCAACAGAACATGCTCGACCAGTACAAGAGCAACATCACCAATGTGCGCAACTCGCTGAGCACCTCCGAAAGCACCCTCGATGCCATCGGCAAGGTGCTGCAGCGGGTCAACGAGCTGGCGATCAGCTCGGGCAACGCCGGTTTTACCGACGCCGACCGCAAGGCCAACGCCGACGAGCTGGGCTCGCTGGAAGAGCAGTTGTTCTCGCTGATGAACAGCAAGGACGAGAACGGCAAGTACCTGTTCTCCGGTTCCAAGGGCGACACCCCGCCCTACGTGCGCAACGCCGACGGCACCTACAGCTATCAGGGCGACCAGGGCCAGTTGAAACTGCAGGTGGGCGACATGCTCAGCCTGGCGGCCAACGAGACCGGTTTCGACGCCTTCGAGCAGGCGCTCAACACCAGCCGCAGCCAGACCACCCTGACCGCTCCGGCGGTGGACGATGGTCGGGTCAGCCTGTCCAACGGCCAGGTATCCGGCAGCGCGACGTTCAACGACCGTTTCCGCAGTGGCGAGCCGTACCGTATCGAGTTCCTCAGCAGCACTCAGTACCGCATCCTCGATTCGGGCAACAACGACGTGACCCTGGAAGCCTCGCAGGGCGGGACCTATAACCCGAATGCCGAGAATGGCACGATCTCCTTCCGCGGTGTCGACCTGCGCCTGAAGATCACCCTGCAGCCGGGTGACAACCCGGACACCGCGATTGCCGGCCACACCTTCAACCTGAGCTCCAAGCCCGATGCCATCGCTGGCTCGCGTAGCCCAGGCAACACCTCCGGCACCCAGGTCAACAACGCCACCATCAGCAACCAGGCGCAGTACAACGCCTCGTTCCCAGGTGGCGGCGCGGTGCTCAAGTTCACCAGCGCTACCGACTTCGAGCTGTATGCAGCGCCGCTCACCGACAACAGCCGGCCGATCTCCACCGGCACCCTGGCGGGCAACACTGCCACGGCCTCGGGCGTGAGCTTCCAGTTGTCCGGTGCACCCAATGCTGGTGACTCGTTCGCGATCAAGGTCGACACCCACCAGAATCAGAACATGCTCAACACCATTGGCCAACTGCGCACCGCGTTGAGCGTGCCGATGGACAATGATCCCAAGGCGCGCCAGAACTTCCTCGCCTCGCTGGACTCGGCAATCGGCAACATCGCCAGCGCCACCAACCAGGTGAGCTCCTCGATCAGCGCCATCGGTGGTCGCGGCGCGGCGCTGGATGTCCAGGCCGAAACCAACGAAGCACTGGGCAATGAAAACAGCAAGACCCAAAGCTCGATCCGCGAAAGCGACCCGGCCACGGTGATGCTGCGCCTGCAAATGCAGACCAACATGCTCCAGGCCTCGCTGCAGTCCTATGCCAAGATCGCCGGCCTGTCGCTGGTCAACTACATCTGAACCCAGGTGCGGGTGATCGCGGGGTGATCGTCCCACGAGCCTGCCTCGCCACCCGCCGGTCAGCGCCGGACTGGGTGGCAGCCGGTCCCGCGGTTCAATCGCTTGAGTGAGTCCTAGTGAACGCACATCCCCTCGTCAGCATCGCCATCCCCGCGTTCAATCCCGAGTTCTTTCGCGCCACGCTGGCCAGCGCCATCGGCCAGGATTACCCGAACCTGGAGATCGTGGTCTGCGACGACAGTCGCGGTGACCAGATCGCAGCGATCTGCGACGAGCTGCGTGCCGGTTGCACAGTGCCCTTGCGTCATGTGCGCAACCCCGAGCGCCTGGGGTTTGCCCGCAACCTGCAGCGTTGCCTGGAGCAGTCTTCGGGCGAGCTGATCAAGTTTCTCTGCGACGACGACGTGCTGTTCGGCACCTGCATCAGCCAGCAGGCCAGAGTACTCAGCGATCACTCCCAGGTCAGCATGGTCATCTGCCAGCGCCTGCTGTGCGCTGCCGACGATGTGCTGCTGCCGGCGCGTTCGCTGAACTTCGTCATTTCCCTGAACAGTGCCGTGATCAATGGCACCGACCTGCTCGAAAGCGTCGCCGACGGCGTGCCCAATCTGTTCGGCGGGATCAGCCATGCGCTGCTGCGCCGTGACGAGGTGCAGGCCTACCTGCCGGCGCTGGTCGGGGAAGGGCAGGGCTTTGCCGCACGCCTGGACCTGGCCTTGTACGCCTGCCTGCTGCGCCGTGGCCACCTGTGCAGCCTGGATCAGGTGCTGAGCCTCGAGCGCATGCATGCCGGACGCCTGAGCCACCAGGGCAGCATGGTCGAAGCTGCCAAGACTGAATCCGAATGGCTGCTGCAGATGCTCGCCGAGTCCACCGGCGAGCCAGCGCCGGCCGATGGTTGGGTGCGTACGCTGCCGCTGGCCGAATACACCGGGG
Organism: Pseudomonas wayambapalatensis; assembly: GCF_049942315.1. NCBI lineage: Bacteria > Pseudomonadati > Pseudomonadota > Gammaproteobacteria > Pseudomonadales > Pseudomonadaceae > Pseudomonas > Pseudomonas wayambapalatensis. The sequence goes on along the minus strand of NZ_JBNFMU010000159.1, from coordinate 10,480 downwards.
CAGCCGATCAGGTCTGGGAGGAAATGGACCTGCGCCGTTTCTTCTCCGGGCAGATGGCCAACCTCGGCCAGCAGATTGGTACCGACAGCATCAGCTTCGACGAGCTGTATGCCGAATGGCTGGAGTCGCGCCAGTTGTCGGCGGGCCAGGTCAGCCTGCTGCCCAAGCGCATCGAGCAGTGGCCGCGCCAGCCGCGTATCGCGGTGGCGGTGCTGGCCGAGGCGGGCGATGAGAAGGTCTTGCGCACCACCTTGCAGAGCCTGCAGGGGCAGTCCTATCCAGCCCGCCATACCTTGGTGCTGGGCCCGGCGGCGCTGGCTGCCCAGGTACAGGGCGAGGCCCGTCACCTGCACAGCCAGGGTGATCACTTTGTCGAGCTTGGCCAGTGGCTGGCCACCGCGCAGGACATCGACTGGCTGTTGCTGCTGCGCGCCGGTGATCGCGCGCACCCTCATGCGCTGGTGATCATGGCCGAGCGCGTGGCCCTGCGCGGCGATAGCCTGTGCCTGTACATCGACGAAGGCGCCAACGACAACCTGGCGCCGTCGTGTCCGATCTTCAAACCCGACTTCAACCTCGATCTGATGCGCAGCCTGCCCTATGTCGGTCGGCTGCTCGCCTTCGATGCCAAGGCGCTGCGCGAACTGGGCGGCTTCGACGCCAGCTTCGCCACGCTCGCCCCTCACGACCTGCTCTGGCGCATGGTCGAGGTCCACGGCCTGCAGGTGGTCGAGCATATCGCCGAAGTGCTGGTGCAGTGTCACCACCGCTATGCCGACTGGCTCAACGATGCGCAGGCGCATGTGCAGGCCCCTCGCGTGCTGCAAGCGCACTTCGAGCGTCTGGGCGTACAGGCGCAGGTCACGGGTATCGAAGGCAGCATGATGACGCGAGTCACCTACCTGCACCCGCAAGCCGCCAGTGTCTCGATCCTCATCCACGCCGCAGGCGAGCTGGCGGTGCTGATGCGCTGCGTCGAATCGCTGTTCGCCCATACCGCCTACGCCGATTTCGAAGTACTGCTGGTGGCCAGCGGCGAGACATCCCCCGAGGTGCGCGATTGGCTGGGCGGCCTGCAGGGGCTGGGCAGTGACCAGTTACGCGTGTGCCAGGCGGATGCCACCGGGCGGGCGCAGAGCTTCAACGAAGCCAGCCGTCAGGCGCGTGGCGACTACCTGCTGCTGCTCGATGCTGCCTGTGTGCTGTTCGACGGCCGATGGCTGCAGGAATTGATGCAACTGGGGCAGCGCCCGGAAGTCGGCCTGGTTGGCCCCAAGCTGTTCGACAACAATGGCTCGGTGCTCTCGGCCGGCCTGGTGATGGGCATGAATGGCACTGCCGGCACGCCGTTCCTGAGCTGCGCGGTGAATGCCGACGGCTACATGAACCGCCTGAGCCTGGTACAGAACTGGAGCGCGCTGAGCCTTGACTGCCTGCTGGTGCGCGCCGCGCTGTTCGCCGAGCTGGGTGGGCTGGATACTGCGGCATTCGAGGTGTCGCTGTTCGATGCCGATTTCTGCCTGCGGGCGCGCGAAGCAGGCTACCTGTCGGTGTGGACGCCGTTCTCGCGGGTCGCCCAGGTGCCGGTGCCCGCTCAGGAACAGCCCGCACCGCAAAGCCTGCTGGCCGATCAGGAGCGGCTGTATGAGCGCTGGCTGGCATGGGTTGCTTTCGATCCCGCCTACAATCGCAACCTCAGCCTGAAGCTGCCGAACTTCAACTTCGAGCCGGGCCTGCGCGGTGGCTGGGATCCGTTCATCGCACGCGCCATGCCGTCGGTGATGGGGCTGCCCAGCAGCACCTCGGCCATCGGTCACTACCGTGTATCGCAGCCGTTCGCCGAGCTGGAAAAGGCCGGCTGGATCCAGGGGCGCATCGACTACAGCGCACCGAGCCTGATCGAGCTGGAGCGCGAAAAACCTGATGTGGTGATCCTGCAGTGCCGCTACACCCCGGCCAGCCTGCGCGATATCGCCCGCTTCAAGCGCTTCTCCAACACCCGGCGCATCTACGAGCTGGACGACTACATCATCGATCCGCCGAAGAAGAACGATCACGCTCGCAACCTGCCGCGCAACATGCGCGAGCTGGTCAGCGAAGCCATCGGCTTGTGCGATCGCGTGGTGGTCTCTACCGAACCGCTGGCCGATGCCCTGTCGAGCATGCACAGCGACATCCGCGTGGTCCCCAACATGCTCGCCGCCTCCTTGTGGACGGGCCTTCGCAGTGAGCGTCAGACCAGCGCGCGGCCGCGTGTAGGCTGGGCGGGCGGCACCAGTCACCGAGGCGACCTGGAGTTGCTGCTGGAGGTGGTGCGCACACTGGCCGACGAAGTCGACTGGGTGTTCTTCGGCATGTGCCCCGAGATGCTGCTGCCTTACGTGAAGGAGTTTCACCCGGCCATTTCGTTCGGTGACTACCCGCGCAAGCTGGCCAGCCTCAACCTTGATCTGGCCCTGGCACCGTTGGAGCAGAACCTGTTCAACGACTGCAAGAGCAACCTGCGGCTACTCGAGTATGGCGCCTGCGGCTTCCCGGTCATCTGCACCGACACCAAGGCCTATGCCGGCTACCTGCCGTGCACCCGGGTGGCCGACAACACCACGGCGCAGTGGCTGGAAGCGATTCGCATGCACCTCGACGACCCGGCCGCCAGCTACCGCCAGGGCGATGCGTTGCGCGAGGCGGTACTGAGCGACTATGTCCTTACCGAACACCATCTGCAGCACTGGGCCAACGCCTGGCTGGCTGACTGAAATCCAGGCGCAGGGCCCAGGCCCTGCGCAGAACCGAACTCTTGAACAGGTGCCTTATGATCGATACCGCAACTGGCTCGCACACTGAAGTGACCGTTGTCCTGCTTGGGCATGACCAGGCGGATCACCGCGCCCGCGCACTCCACTACTACGCCAGCCAGGGCGTTCCATGCCTGGCGCTGGAGCCGGCAGGCCAACTCGGTGCACTGCTCGAGCAGGTGAACACGCCTTTCGTCTGCCTGGCGCTGGATGCCGACTTCGTGCTCGCCGATGCGCTGGGCAAGGCTGCCGCCCATCTGCTTGCACAGCCGCAGGTGAAGGGGGTGCAGGGGCATGCCCTGGCCTATGCGGCGGGCAACTGCAAGCTGAGCTACCACAAGCTCGGTGCATTCGTCGCGCCCCAGGCCGCAGAAGACGCTCTGGCGCGCCTGCGTCGTTATGGCCACAGCGGCCAGCAGGCCTGGCGTGCCGTACTGCGTGTGGCTACCCTGCAGACCGCGCTGGCAGGCCTGCCGCGAGAGCTGGATGCCGCGGACTGGCGTGTAGCGCTGGGCTACGCGATCCTGCTGCAAGGCGAGATCGGCAGCCTCGAGCAGACCGATGTGGTCTGCGAACTGCTGGACAACGACCTGGGCGCAGCCGCCCGCGAGGAGCGCCTGACCCAGACCGTACGCAGCCTGCGCCAGTGGGATGAGGCGGCGGGTGTGTGTGCCGGCGAAGAAGGTTTCGTGGTGCTCAACCGCTTCGTGCGCAGCAGCTACGATCAGCGCGAGACGCCGCTGCTGTTCAGCTCCGACTGGGCCAGCGTGATTGACGACCCTGAGCAGACCTTCGAGCCGCGCCAGTATGTCGAGCTGCCGTACTACAACGGCAAGCTGTTCCAGCGCCTGAGCGAAATCGAGTTCCTCTGCCATGCCTGGCCGACCGGCGAGCGTCACCTGCATGCGCTCGAAGGCGCCTGGGTGCGCCAGCACGACTTGCTGCAAGTACATCCGAACGACACCAACGACAGCCTGCAGCAGCGCTACCTGCACGCGCTGGGCCTGGGCCTGTTCAACCGGGACGTATGCCAGCGCCTGATGCCGCTGTTGGCCGGTGCCAAGGACGTCCACCATGTTCGCGAAATGCAGGACTGGCTGACCCGCCTGGGCAGCGTTCCGGCACCCGATGCCCGCGCATTGCTCGAGACGACGCCGTCCGGCAAGTTGCTGGCCGCGATTGCCGCCGCGACCCCGGCCGAGGCCGACCGCGCCCGCGCGCAGGCCTACCTGGCGCGCCACCCGGCTGCGCAGATCGCCTTCGTGGTGCTGGACCTGGAGAATGACGACCAGGCACTGCAGGCCACCTTCGACAGCCTGCTGGCCAGCGGCCTGCGCAACTTCAAGCTGGTGGTGCTCAAGGGCGGCAAGCCTCCGGCGATTACCACTGCGCGCGACACCCTGCACTTCATCCAGGTCAACGACGGCAACTGGGCGACCCACCTGAACCAGGTGGTGAAACAGCTTTCCAGCGAGTGGCTGCTGCTGCTCGATGCCGGCGACGTGCTGCTGGCCGGTGGCCTGCTGCGTCTGGCGGTGGAGTTGACCCAGGCGCCGGGGTGCCAGGCAATCGCTGCTGACGAAGTGCAGCGTGACAGCGATGGCCGCCTGCTCGACGTGATCCGTCCGGGCAGCGACCTGGACCTGCTGCGTAGCCAGCCGGGGCTGATGTCGCGGCACTGGCTGGTACGTCGCCAGGCCGTGCTCGATCTGGGTGGCTACAGCGAGTCCTACCGTCATGCGCAGGAATACGACCTGTTGCTGCGCCTGGTCCAGCAGCAGGGTGTTGGCTGCCTGGCGCACATGGATGACTACCTGGTCATCGGCCAGCAGCCCGAGCAGGCTCTGACAGACGAAGCGGCCAAGGTCCTCAACCGTCACCTGACCGAACTGGGCTACCGCGCCCAGATCAGTGACCAAGGCAGCGCAGGCCTGACCGTCGATTTCCGTCATACCGCCACGCCGCTGGTCAGCATCCTGCTGGCAGGCGAGGGCGATACCGCGCAGTTGCAGGTATCGCTGACCGGGATCTTCCAGCGCACCCGTTACCCGCGCTTCGAAGTGGTGGTGGCCTTGCCGGGGCACGACAGCGCAGGACAGGCGTCGATTGCCCAGGCCTTCGGCACGCGCGTGCGGCTGATTGCCGGTGAGGCCCATGCCTCGCGCCAGCAACTGCTGGCGCTGGCCGCCGGGCAGGCGCGCGGCGATTACCTGGTGCTGCTCTCCGAGCGCTGCCATGTGATTACGCCGGCCTGGATCGAATCGCTGCTCAACGAGGCCCAGCGCCCCGAGGTGGGGATTGTCGGGGCCAGCTTGTGGGGTCGTGGCGAAATCCTGCTGCATGCAGGCTACGAGCTGCTCGACGGCGGACAGGTCAATGCACCCTGGGCCGGCACCTCGGCGGCACGCAGTGCTGCGGCGCGCTGGCCGCTGTCGGTACGCGACTGCCCGGCGGTGTCCGGCGACTGCCTGATGATCAGCCGCGAAACCTTCGAGCAGTGCGGTGGCCTGCCGGCAACAGGTGCGGCAGACCTGGCCCTGTGCCTGGCGGTACGCAGCAACGGCCTGATGGTGGTGTGGACGCCGCGTGCCAGGCTGATGGGCAACGAACTGGTGGTGCCCGCCGGGCAGGCTGTGCAGGCGCTGGCCGAGCAATGGCCTGGCGCGTTCCAGGGGCGGGCGCGGCTCGACGCCCAGGGCGCCGCGGGTGCACCGCAGTGGCTAGCACAGCTGGGATGACTGGCGCGCTAATTGCAAAAAAGCCGGGTTAAGCCCGGCTTTTTCATGCCCGCTGGCAAATTATTGACAGGCTGCCGCCGCGATGGTTAGCGGCCTGCCCTGATCCTGGAGTTCGCCCCCCAATGTCGACCGCTGCGCAGCTGGATGCTCTTTCGCTCGAACAGGCGCTGACGCGCCTGCGCCTGATGTTCACCAAGCCGGGGCATCCCTACTACCTGCTGGCACCTGCCTACCGTGATACCTCGTCCGGTATCGTTTCGATGCACTACCTCTGCCACATGCTCAACCTCAACGGGCGCGAGGCGTACATCTACGGCACCGACGTGGTCAATCCCGATCTCAAGACGCCGTTGTTCGACCCGGCCATCGCCCGCCGCCACCTGGCTGAGGGCAAGGTGCCGATCGCGGTCTATCCCGAAGTGGTCAGCGGCAACCCGCTGGAGTGCCCGGTGGTGGCGCGCTACATGCTCAACTTCGAGAGTTTCATCAGCGGCAAGAGCATGAACGCGGCGGCGACCGACCTGATCTTCTACTACGCCGAGCGCCTTGCCGAGGCCCGTGGCGATGTCAACGTCGACCTGCTGTGCCTGCCCACCATCGACATCGAGCTGTTCGCTGCGGGCGCTGCCGATTGCGTGCGCGAAGGTGCCTGCCTCTACCAGAACCGTCACCCGCTGGAGCAGATCGACTACGACCAGTTGCCTGCCGGCATTCGCCTGCTCAGCGTGGCCAATGCCCTGAGCCTGGCGGAGTTGGCCGAAGTGTTGCGCCATGCCGAGGTGCTGTACACCTACGAATGGTCGATGACCTGTGTGATCGCAGTGCTGTGTGGTTGCCCTGTGCTGTTCATGCCGGGACATGGCGTTGACCAGCAGTTGCTCGACAACAGCTTCTTCGGTTGCGTCGGCTTTGCCATGGCCGACCAGCCCCGCGCCCTCGAACAGGCCCGGGCTACCGTTGGCGATGGTCTGCAGCGCTATGTGCAGCGCACCGCATCGTTCTGGCAGCAACTGGACACCTTCATCGCCAAGACCCAGGACGCAGCCGTGGCTGAAGCCTCGGGCAACCGGCACGGCATGCTCGACTGGTTGCGTCAGCGCTATCCATTGCCCAAGCAAGTGCAACGTCTGCAGCAGGAGCTGTCCGGGCCGCAGGCGCCGAAGCTTGCCGTGCTGGTGCGCGATCACGGCGACCGTCAGGCGCTGTTGCGGACCTTGGAGAGTGTTGACCGTGGCCTGTATCGACAGGTGCAGGTGCATGTGCTGGGCGAGTGCGACCCGCAGCGCGTCGGTGTGCAATGGCAGGCGTGCGACCCACGTGAGCCGGTGGCGACGATCAATGCGCTGCTGAGCGATTGCGCAAGTGACTGGTACTTGCTGGTCGAGGCTGGCGAGACTTTCGTCGCCAGCGGGTTGCTGGCGCTGGCGGTGCGTTTGCTCGATGCGCCCGAGGACTGCCTGGCGGTGTACGCCGACGAAGGCCTGCGCCGCGAGGGAGGGGATGTCGAGCTGGCGCTGCGCCCGGACCTTAACCTGGACCTGCTGCTGGCACTGCCGGGCAGCCTGTCGCGACACTGGGTCTATCGGCGCGAGGCGCTGGCAGCAGGGTTCGCCGGCGACTGTGGGCGAGCCTTCGAGCTCGGCCTTCAGTTGGGCTTGCTGCTCGAACGCGGGCTGGGCAGTGTCATGCATGTCGCCGAGCCGCTATTGATCGGCAAGGGTGGGCCGCTGGCGGCCTGTGCCGACGAGCAGGCGGTCATCGCGCATCATCTGCGCCTGCGCGGCTATGAGCAGGCGCAGGTCTTTGCCCTTGATGACGTGCCGGGCGGTTATCGCATCGACTACGGTCATGCGCATGTCGCTTCGGTCAGCATCATGGTGCCGTTGCGCGGGCAACTGGTCGATTTCCAGCGCTGCCTGGAAACCCTGTTGACGCACACCGCCCATGAGCAGTTCGAGGTATTGCTGATCGAGGCGGGCAGCGAAGACCCTGCGTTGCTCGAATGGCTGGACATGGTCGGGCAGATCGGTGAGGGGCGTTTCCAGGTGCTGCGCTATATGCCTGGCCAGCCATGGGCTGCGTTGTGCAACGCGGCTGCGCAGGAGGCGCGGGGTGATTATCTGCTCTGGCTCGACGGCCGCGCCGCGGTACTCGATGGCCACTGGTTGCCGGCGCTGCTCAATCACGCCCAGCGCCCTGAAGTCGGTGCAGTCGGCGGCAAGTTGCTGGCCGGTGACGGCACGGTACGCCAGGCTGGCCTGCTGCTGGGGATCGACGGTTCGGTGGGCGCGGCGTTCGCCGGTCTGCCTGCGCAGTCGACAGGCTACATGTCGCGCCTGGCGCTGGAGCAGAACTTCGCTGCGGTCGGTGGCGAGTGCCTGATGCTGCGGCGCGCGCTGTTCCTCGAGGCTGGCGGCTTCGATGCCAGCGAGTTGCTGGCGCCCTGGGCCGATGTCGACCTGTGCCTGAAGCTGCACCAGGCGGGCTATCTGAATGTCTGGACGCCGCATGCGCGCCTGCTGCTGGATGCGCCACGCGATGTGCTGGCCAGCGAAGAGCAGCACGATGCGTTGTATGCGCGCTGGTTGCCGCGTCTGGCGCACGACCCGGCCTACAACGGCAATTTCTCGCTGCGTGACGGGCAAGGCTTCATGCTGCAAAGCAATGACCTGAGCTGGCGACCCTTGCTGGGCAAGGTGCCGCGGGTATTGGCTTGCATTGCCGAGCAGGATGACCGGGCATTGTCGCGTCTGGTCCATCCGTTGGGGGCGCTGTGCGAAAACGCGTTGCTCGACGGCGCGGCAACCGTGGGGCTGCTGTCGCCGGTGGAGCTGGAGCGTTTTGCCCCGACCAGCGTGATCCTGCAGCGACCGTTGGATGATGCAGGGCTGCTGGCCTTGCGGCGGCTGAGTGCATTCTCCCAAGCGCTGAAGGTAGTGACGCTTGACGGTTATCCCGAACCTGCGCAGTTCGAGTCCGGCGAGGATCTGCTGCAACGCCTGCAGGCCGCGTTGATCCAGGCTGACCGCGTGCTGGTGCCGACGCCTGCGTTGGCCGAGTGGCTGCAGGGGCTGCACCAGGATATCCGGGTGCTGGAGAACGCCTTGCCGGTCGGCTGGGGCCGCCTGAAGGGCGAGCGGCAGGCAGGGGCCTTGCCACGTCTTGGCTGGATCGCCGGCAAGGACGACGAGTTGCTCGAGCAGGTAGTACCGGCCTTGTCGGGTGAAGTCGAGTGGGTGGTGCTGGGTGAGTGTGCCGGTAGCTTGAGGCCGTTCGTCAGCGAGTCGCACCCAGCGGTCGAGCCTGAGCATCTGGGCGAGGCCCTGGCGGCGTTGAACCTCGATCTGGCGCTGGTGCCCATGGCCGATTCCCTGGAAAACGCCTGTTCCGGTGACCTGCGTGTGTTGCAGCACGCGGCCTGTGCTCATCCGGTGATCTGCAGCCGAGTGCCGGGCTTTGCCGCAGGCGATGCCTTGCCGCTGTCGCGCGCGGGCAACCAGCCCGACGAATGGCTGCAGGCGATCCGTCTGCACCTGTCGGACCGTGACGCTTCGGCGGCACTGGGCGATGCGCTGCAGGCGGCTGTGCGTGGGCAGTGGCTGCTCGAAGGTGCGCGGCTGGAGAGCTGGTGCCGGGCCTGGTTACCCGATTGAAGGGGTGGTCTGCAGTGAGGATGTGACGCTGTAGTGTCCATTCGACAAAAAACGCGTGACTTGAGAGTCACTTCGCGCATCTTCACTGTATATTGTCCGAACTAGGAGCCGCCGTCGCGCAGCCATAAACGTGGTCAGGAACAGGGGCGTCCCGTGTTTCCTGGCGTTTCGTCGTTGCGTACGCCGTGGGCTACTTCGCTGTTATTGAACGGGAAGCCACATGATTGGCATTAAAAGCATCGCCAGTTACCTGCCGACTCAAGGGGTAGACAACTACGCCCAGGGCGCAAAATTCGGCAAGGACCAGGATTTCATCTTCGGCAAGATCGGTTCCACCTTCTTGCCGCGCAAGGACAGCGAGCAGGAAACCTCCGACCTGTGCGTCGAGGCTGCACGCAATCTGTTCGCCGCCAATCCTTCGCTCGACCCTGCCAGCATCGATGCAGTGATCGTCGTCACCCAGAATGGCGACGCCGAGGGGCTGCCGCACACCGCAGCGATCGTCCAGCACAAGCTGGGGCTTTCGACCCATGTCGCGGCGTTCGACGTTTCGCTGGGGTGCTCGGGCTATGTCTACGGCCTGTACGCGATGAAAGGCTTCATGGAAGCTGCGGGCTTGAAGAATGGCCTGCTGATCACCGCCGATCCGTACTCGAAGATCGTCGACCCAGAAGACCGCAACACCACCATGCTGTTCGGCGATGCCGCCACCGCGACCTGGATGGGCGAGAATGCCGCCTGGCAACTGGGCAAGTCGCTGTTTGGCAGTGACGGTGGCGGGGCTGAGCACCTGCGCACCACCGATGGCAAGTTCTTCATGAACGGTCGTCAGGTCTACAACTTCGCCCTGGTCAAGGTGCCAGCGCACCTGAACCAGTTGCTCGAAGCCAGCCAGCTGAAGGCTGACGACATCGACCTGTATTGCCTGCATCAAGGCAGCGCAGCTATCGTCGATGCGGTGTCGGCGCGCTTCGATGAGGGCGAGCACAAGGGCAAGTTCGTCAAGGACATGGTCGAGACCGGCAACACCGTTTCTTCCAGCATTCCGTTGCTGCTGGAGAAGCATGTGCTGGGTTCGACCCACAAGCGCGTTGCCCTCAGTGGTTTTGGCGTCGGCTTGTCGTGGGGCTCGGCGATCATCGAACGCACTGATTGAGCGTTGTCGCGGTATCTGCAAAAGCGCCGAACGGGTGAACGTTCGGCGCTTTTTCACTTCTTCTTTCTCTCAGCCATCCTGCGCACGCCACCGGACACCGTCTTTCTGAGATCGGAAGAGCACACGGCTGAAACCCAG
>NZ_JBNFMU010000158.1:0-1639 GCF_049942315.1 Pseudomonas wayambapalatensis | reverse complement strand
CATCACGAACTTGGTCTGCCACTCCGCTTCCACCCGCGCCGCAGCCGTAGGATTGCCCTGCAGCCGATACAGGGTCGCCTCGGCGCGCATGTCCTGCCATTCCTGCACCACCGCTTCAGGATGACTCAAGGAGTTGATCAGCTGGTGAGACACCTGCGAGGCGGTGTTCTGGGTATCGGTCAGCAACCCCTTGCCCAGGCCGTACATGCCTTTGAGCATGTCGCCCAGCGCCGTGCCTACACCCTCCACCGAACCCAGCGTTTCTGCCGTGGGATCGTACTTGCCGAAGTTCAGGTTATTGGCGTAATACGCGGCGTACTCGGGGTCCCCCCCAGGGCGCAGGAACTCGCGATTCTTGGTGGAATCATTGAACTCGGCGCTATGCGTGCTCGCATAGTCCTTGAGCAATGCCGCTCCTCCAGCGCCCCCGCCATGGCGGCGTTGGCCCCGGCAGCCGTCGCTCCGCTGGCGAAATTACTACAAAAGCCTGCCGCCAATCATGGAGGCTCAACTGCCAGACAGCTACGAACAGGACCTGAACACATTGATTGCGCACGCCGAGAACTCACAGTCACACAGTAAGGATCAACTGCAGTCATTGCTGGATCTGCTAATGGCACAGCGGATGTAGCGCTGTGAAGGATGGAGGGGCTAGCATTAAGCAGATAAAACAACACCGGCGCAGGGCCGGTGTTAGATAAATAATCCTATTGATTAGGATTGATAATCATCAAATTCCCAGGAAAATGCCTTCCCTAGCTTTATCACAATAGTTTCCCAACTATCCCCCTCGCAGCGACTCACATATTCATGAATCAATCCATTAATAGTCGAAAGATCATATTCTCGAACAATTAATAGACCTCTCCCCCAACGAGGCTCCCACATTGTCTCCTCTAGCCACTTTGGGGTGCAAATGAAAAGCTCAAAATCATCTGCCCCTTGCGTGCAGTCAAGCCCAATTTGAATACGAAGACTTAAAGAAAAATTGTCTAACTTTTCGGGAGCGTAGGTCGCGACATCAAAAACATCATTAGAAACACCTTTTATAACAGCACGCATCATTCCTCCTAGTCAGCCACATTCAGATGCCCGTTACTTACTTTTATGCGCTGACCTGTTATTGGGTTGATGTTATAATTTTCAAAATTGGCCTGCACACCTGTCGTTGCAAAAGATGAATTTTTAGATGTTGGCGGCCTATATACACGAGTACCGTCTGCGCTAATAAAACCAAGCCCATCACTTGTTTTTGTCGCCCCATCTCCAACCCAGATCTTACCCAACTGATTAGCTTCGGAAGATGTGCCTTGGCCTATAGAGAAGTTCGGATTTTTCGTTCCACTGCCGTTCACAGCCGCAGCTAATCTTGCATCCTGAGCAGCAATACTCCTCAGGTTTTCTTGTATCAGTTGATCCTTCAGCTTTGGATACAAGGCCGCATTTTCAGCGCCGGAGGCTGCGCCTCTTGCCCCCCCCCCCGCCTTCCCAGCCGCAATCTCCCGCTCCGCCGCCGCCAACCCCGCAAGGTTCCCACCTTCCTTGGGCACCAACGCCGACTCGCTATAGAAATACAGCTTCCCATCCGGCGCGACAAACTCAAAATTGCCCGTGCGCAGGTTCACTACCGCCGTATACC
>NZ_JBNFMU010000157.1:0-24483 GCF_049942315.1 Pseudomonas wayambapalatensis | reverse complement strand
CCTGTGGGAGCGGGCTCGTCCCGCGATCATGGGCGCAGCCCGTGCCAGGCACTGCGTTACTTTGACAAATACATGGAAAGGGGCAGTGAGATGAATGCATCAATGCGTAGCAACGGCGGTCTTCGCCAACGCGATCTCGACGCCCTGGCCAGCGCCGCGCACGAAGATCCGTTCGCGGTGCTCGGCCCGCACGTCGACGGGGCGGGCGACGAAGTCATCCGCGCCTTCCTGCCAGGCGCCTTGAACGCCCGGGTGTTGGCGCGTCACGACGGGCGCATTCTCGCCGAGATGGAGCAGGGCAGCCTGCCGGGCCTGTTCAGCGCATACCTGGACGAGCGCCAGCCCTACCTGCTGCAGATCGGCTGGGCCGGTGGCGAGCAGATCACCGAGGATCCCTACAGCTTCGGCCCGCAGCTTGGCGACATGGATCTGTACCTGTTCGCCGAGGGCAATCATCGCGACCTGTCAGGGCGCTTCGGTGCCCAGCCGATCCAGGTCGACGGCGTCGACGGCGTGTGCTTCTCGGTCTGGGCGCCCAACGCCCGGCGTGTCTCGGTGGTGGGCGACTTCAACAACTGGGACGGCCGTCGCCACCCCATGCGTCTGCGCCACGATGCCGGGGTGTGGGAGCTGTTCATCCCGCGCCTGGCCGTGGGCGAAACCTACAAGTTCGAAGTGCTGGGGGCGGACGGTGTGCTGCCGCTGAAGGCCGACCCCCTGGCCCGCGCCACCGAACTGCCGCCGAGCACCGCCTCGAAGGTCGCAGGGGCACTCAGCCACGACTGGCGCGACCAGCAGTGGATGGAGCAGCGGGCCCAGCGCCATGCCTACAGTGCGCCGCTATCGGTCTACGAACTGCACGCCGGCTCCTGGCGCTGCGAGCTGGACGAAGCCGGTGAGGTCGCACGCTTCCACAACTGGCGCGAGCTGGCCGAACGCCTGGTGCCCTATGTGCAAGAGCTGGGTTTCACCCATATCGAACTGCTGCCGATCATGGAGCATCCCTTCGGCGGCTCCTGGGGCTATCAGCCGCTTTCGCTGTTCGCGCCAACCTCCCGCTACGGCAGTGCGGAGGATTTTGCTGCCTTCATCGATGCCTGCCACCAGGGCGGCATCGGCGTGATTCTCGACTGGGTGCCGGCGCATTTCCCCACCGACGAACACGGCCTGGCACGCTTCGACGGCACCGCGCTGTACGAGTACGACAACCCACTCGAAGGCTTTCACCAGGACTGGAACACGCTGATCTACAACCTTGGCCGCAACGAAGTGCGAGGCTTCATGCTCGCCTCGGCGCTGCACTGGCTCAAGCATTTCCATATCGACGGCCTGCGTGTCGATGCCGTGGCCTCCATGCTGTACCGCGACTATTCGCGCAAGGCCGGCGAGTGGGTGCCCAACCGCCATGGCGGGCGTGAGAACCTCGAGGCGATCGACTTCATTCGTCAGCTCAACGACATCGCAATGCACGAGGCGCCCGGTGCGCTGATCATCGCCGAGGAATCCACGGCCTGGCCGGGCGTCAGCCAACCCACGCAGCAGGGTGGCCTGGGCTTCGCCTACAAGTGGAACATGGGCTGGATGCACGACACCTTGCACTACATCCAGAACGATCCGGTACACCGTGCCCATCACCACAACGAAATGAGCTTTGGCCTGATCTACGCCTACTCCGAGCATTTCATCCTGCCCATCTCCCACGATGAAGTGGTGCACGGCAAGCGCTCGCTGATCGACAAGATGCCCGGCGATCGTTGGCAGAAATTCGCCAACCTGCGTGCCTACCTGACGTTCATGTGGATGCACCCGGGCAAGAAGCTGTTGTTCATGGGCTGCGAGTTCGGCCAGTGGCGCGAGTGGAATCACGACCATCAACTGGATTGGTACCTGTTGCAGTATTCCGAGCACCAGGGCGTGCAGAAGCTGGTGGGTGACCTGAACCGGCTATACCGCGAGCTGCCGGCACTGCACGAGCAGGATTGCCAGCCCCAAGGGTTCCAGTGGCTGATCGGCGACGATGCCGTCAACAGCGTGTATGCCTGGCTACGCTGGAGCAGCGCCGGCGAGCCGCTGCTGGTGGTGGCCAACTTCACCCCGGTGCCGCGTGAGGGTTACCGTATCGGCGTGCCGTTCGGCGAGCGTTGGGTCGAGCTGCTCAACAGCGATGCCGAGCTGTATGCCGGGAGCAACGTCGGCAACCTCGGGGCGGTGGCCGGTGAAGCGGTGGCAAGTCATGGGCAGCCGCTGTCGCTGGCCTTGAACCTGCCGCCGTTGGGCGTTCTAGTCATGAAACCTGCCTGATGTCACGGCGCATCCTCCTGCAGGGGGATGCGCCGCATGCGCTGATCACCAGCGCATCCGTACCCCAAGGCTTCCGATCAGCCCATTCAGATCGTTGTCATCCACATCACTGCTGTAGTCGGCGCTGACGAACAGCGCCACCGTCGGCGTGACCCGCGCCACCAAACCCAGGCCCAGTTCCACGGTCGCTGCACTGCGCGAGCTGGAGATCTTGTCGACCTGATCCAGCTTTACCGCATCGCTGTTGTTGAAGTCGTACCAGACGTTGGTCCGCACATAGGGTTCGATCGGCATGCCCCGCACTTCGTAGCGCCCCGACAGTTTCGCGCCCACCCGGCCACTCCAGCTCGGCTGGCTGTCGAACGCCTGCAGGGTCTCGGCCTGGGCCTGGCCGGCGGGGAAGAACTGCTGGTTGATCAACTGCGCCTGCGGCTCGATCACCCAGTGGTTGCCCAGGCCGATGGGGAAGCCACCCTCGACCGAGAAGGTCATGGCATGGCCGCTGTCATCCAGGCGCTGGCCGCTCTGGCTGCGACCGTTGACATCGATGCGCGTGCCCATGGCCACTGCATCCACATGCCAGCCCTGGTCGTGGGTCATGCTCCAGTAAACGCCCAGGCTTTCGCCGCTGAGGTTGACCGCGTTGCGCTGCTTGTCACCGAGCAGGGAGCGCATGCCGTTGAAGCTGCTCTGCAGGTTGTTGTGGCCGACGAACACCCCGGCGCGGTGCACGTTACCGCCGGCGGTCTCACGTACGAAGAGGTCCGGGCCGATCGTCAACTGCTGGCTGGGCGCCTCAAGCCGGGCTGGCGGCACGGAGGTCGGGTGCGGGGCGCCGGGGAAGAACTGTGCCCATTGGCTGGCGACCATGCCCATCGGCACATCCCCGTGACGCGCACTCATGCGTTCGGAGAACGCCTGCAGGGTGCCCATCCCCAGGCCACTGGCGCTCACAGGATTGAGCGACAGCAGGGGTATCGCCGGTGGCTGCAACGGGCTGGCGAAAGGGGTCTCTTCGTCAAGGTCGAGCGCGAACGTTTCCACCGGGGTTGCCAGAAGCAGCGACGTGGAAACCGCACAGAACAGCCGGTCGAAGCGCACAGGATTCGATGCTCGTTTCATGGCGGATCTCCTGTTTCTTGTGGGTAACAGCCAAGGCCTGGCCTGGTGTCACGAGCTGTACGACACGAAACAGGGGGCGACACAAACCAGCACGCGGAGTTTGCTGGCGCGCGTAAAGACGCGGGCCAGAGAGCTCGGCGCGAAGTTTTCGCAGTGGGCGATATGTTCAGCTAAGGAGAGCTGGCGCCTTGCGTCAAGAAAAGGTTGGTGCGATCAGAAAATTGTGTTGTGACGGGTAACGCGTTGAATAAGCGTGTGATTGCCCTTCGGTTAGTAATGTGGGTTCTTTGTCTGGGTTTGGTTATGCCAAAACATTGCTAGCCAGGTTTGGCTGTATTAGCGGCCCTTTGATCGACTGGCTACCTGCTAATTCTGTCAGTTTCGCTCGGGCGTATTTGTACCTAGCATCCAGTGACACCCACGAAAGGGCCAGCGCAACGCAGGCCCGCTTCGCTCGCTCACGCCAAGGATCGCCAGGGGGAAACCATGGCCAAACGCCAGAGCCGCAAACAAGTTGGCCTACTCGACAGACTGCTGGACACCGAGCCGGGAATCAAAGTCAAACTCACCCCAGCGACCCTGGAGCAAGACTCGATCATTGGCCTGCAGTGCAAGACGACCGATGCGCTGATGGCGCATTATCCGAGCTTGCACAGCGACGAAGCCCAGCGACTGAAGGGGCGTCTGAATGCTGCGGCAGCGGCGATGATGCGTACTTTCCGGGAAAAGCGCCTGATTGCCGGGGCGCGCCGCCCCTCAGATGAGCTAAAGGGCCCTCTGGACTTATCCAGAGGCCCGACCTTCGAAAATCAGTTCTTGCCCAGTTGGGGCAACAACGCACATCCGCAGGCGGTGGATGCCACCACCTCGCCAGTGGCCTACCTCATCGATCTACTGACGTTCATCCAGGATCACGTCGAGGCCCAGGGCGATGCGGATCTGATCCTGACGCTAAAAACCCGGCGCCCTGATCTGTTCGAGCGCCTGATCGATGAGGCGTTCATGAACCGTGAACTGCCGCAGGTCGAGGTGATCATCCATGTCCTGGAACAGTTGATCGAAGAACATCGCCAGCAAGCGGACAGTGAGCGCACGGCCACAGAAGACAAGCTGCTCAAGGTTCGCTATCCCATCAAGCAGTTTCCCTATGAAGCGTATTGGGCGCAGATCCGTACCGTGCTGTCGCACAACTCGCTGCTGATGGGTGATGTGGCACGCCTGTCGGACATCGACAACCCTTACTTCATCCAGCCCGGTGCGCATTCACCCTGGTCCGATGCCGCGCTGCAGCAGGAAGCCACGCTGGGCCCGCTGCTGCGTGCCCTGCTGATCGAGCCACCCTACTTCGGCACAGCGGCGCAGAGTCGTGGGCTGAAGACACAGTCCGATGAGCCCGGGGAGCGGCATCAGGCGTTCTTCGAGGACAACTTCGGAGTGCCGAATGCCATGTACCTGCAAAAGGTGGTGACCTTCTGTCAGGCGGTGCAGATCAGTCAGGATGAGATGGAGTCGCTGTTCGGCCTGGCGGCCTATGCACCCACGCGTTCGGACAACGTGACCAGCAATGTGTTGGCCGAGCAGGTTTCGCCGGCCCTGTTCGTCGCACGCTTCATCAACAGCGGCGAGGCAGCGCCGGTTGGGGTTGTCAGCGATGCGCAGGACCCACAGCTGCACACCTTCGAAAACTTGTCCGAAATGCGGTTTGACCGGGTCCAACGTCTGGTGCGCGTGGCCAGCGCTTTGAATCTGACCTATGCCCAGGCCGACCAGGTGGTGTGTGCGGCAATTGATGCGGAAAAGCGCGCTGTCGCCGAAGTCAGGCGCATCAAGTCCGATGACTCGCCGTTATGGATGACGGTCAATACCCATCGGGCCTTGGGTTTGTTCCAGTTCTTGCGAGAGCGCTTCGCCTGTAGCGCTGAAGACTTTTCCGTGCTGCTCTCGGATATGGCTGTTCACGGCATTGGCGCGACTGCGAGCCATTTCGACCGGGTCTTCAACAGCGATCCCACGTCGCGTCTGGTGCTCGACGGTAGCGACTTCAGCCTCTCGGGCGACGATGTCGTGAGCAAACGTACCGTTGACCAGTTATGCCGCGGGCTGGGCATCAACCTGGAGACGTTCCGTTACCTGTCGCGTGTGTTGATGCAGGGGCAAGGGGGCGACAAGCTGCAGCGCTCTGTGCGCGTGGTCAGTGCCTTCTACCGTGTGGCGATGCTGGCCCGTCTGCTTTCGGTTACCACCATCGAGCTGCTGGCACTGTTGGAAACCCTGAGCCCCGAGGGGCTTTATGCCTTGCAACTGGCGGGGGCACCGCAAAATGCCATGTACCGCAGTTTTGCCCAGACCGACACCCTCAGCGTCATCCATGCCATCAGCCACTGCGTGCTCTGGTGTCAGGAGCAGGACCTGCCGATCAGCTGGCTGGTGCAGCAGTTGCTGCCGGTCGAGACGCCCGATGTGGTGCCCCAGGAAATCTCTGCACTGTTCGGCGAACTCAAGACTCAGCTGCTACCTTTCCAGGCCTTCGAGCAGGCCCTGCTGGATGCCGGTGTTCTGGCCCTACCTGCAGGTGAGTGGTTGAAAGCCTTGGTACAGGTCGTCGATGAGCAGGGCTTGCTGGCGGACACTGGCGACCCCGAACAGGACTTCGACCCGGAACAGTACGAGCAATTTGCCGAGCGGGAAATCAAGGCGGCGGTCGATCAGTTGGCCAGCGCCGGCGAAAGCCAGTTGCCCGATATGGACAGCGCTGAAAAGGAGCGCCTGACCGGCATTATTCTCGGCGTGGTCCTGCGCATTCGTTCGCAGCAGTGGGGCGTCGTTCAACAGGGTCTTTCACAGCTTCTGAAGGTCAATGCAGACATGGCGATCCCGATGGTCTACTGGGCCGAGGGCACAGTGCACCAACTGCTGGAGAGCGCGGTGGCCTTCGACCCGCAGCAATCCCAGTCCGATGCCATGAAGGCCATGCTGGGGCTGGTGCAGCGGATGCAGCGCTGTGCACAAATCGCGACGCGTTTCGAGTTGACGCCCACGTTGTTCTCCAGCTTGTTGATGCGCGCGCACCGCGCACGGTTCGGTATCGACGCCTTCGACTTGTCCTTGCACACGCTCTACCATCTCGATCGCTACGCCCGTGGCCTGCGTCTGGCCAAGCAAACGGAAGCACAACTGCTGGGCTATTTCTCGGCAATCGAGGGATTGCATGACCTGACCGCAAATGAACAGCGTCTGATCAGGGATGCGGCTGCCCAGCGTATCTCGGCCTGGTTGGGTTGGGGGATCCGTGAGGTGCTGGACGTGGCGGCCCGGGTTTCGCCCGATGGCATCATTCGCGATCTGACCCAGTTGCGCATCGTGGTCGACACCAAGCTGCTCAGCGAGACCACGGGGCTGAGCGCTGAATCACTGATGAAACTCAGCAAGCTGACTGCCTATTCAGACACACAGGACTACCGCGATGCCGCCCAAGAGATGCTCAGCAGCCTCGACAGTGACAGCGCGCAACGCCGGGACGAGGCAGAGCTGCGTCAGAGCCTGGCCACGCGCTGCACCGTGAGTGAAACACGTCTGATCGCCAGGGCGCCTGATCAGGAAACCACGGTGACCTTGAAACTGCTCGATATGCAGAACGAGCCGGTTTCAGGTATTCGCGTCACCTGGTCCACCGATCTGGGGGTTTTGCAGTCCCATTCCAGCTACACCGATGAAGAGGGGGTGGCCAAGGTGCGACTGCAGGCCGGTACGCAGTTGGGCAGTGCCCATGTGCAGGCCAGCTACCTGCTCGATGGCAAGGCATTCGCGCCGCCGGTGGTGATCGACTGTGACGAAGAGACGGTGCGATTGATCAGGATCGAGGGACAACCAGGTGCCAGGGCGCCTCTGGAGCTCGCAGGCGGACAAGGCATTTATCGCTTGGCTGCCCTGCTCGTCGACCGTTATGACAATGATGGGGTGGATCGTCTGGTCAACTGGTCCACCACCATCGGCTACTTTGTGGACAACATCGGTGAAACCTTGACTGACCACACCGGCTACAGCCGGATTGCGCTAAGAAGCCGGGAGGCAGGCTCGGGCGAGGTCCGCGCGTGGTACGCAGGCAAGCCCGATGACGTCACTGTGGTTCAGATTGGCTTTGCCGACAGACCCTACATCAGTTCGCTCGTACTGCAATCTGCGTTGGTCGTGGATGAGCCGATCACGGTTCAGGCCAGGGTTCTGGGGCTTGATGGCGAGCCGGTCGCTGGCCAGGCGATGTCCTGGTTGCTTGAAGGGGGCGAACTGGTCAGCGCCGACAAAACCAGTGATGGAGCCGGGCTGGGTCGAGCCGTACTGCAGGTCGGTACGGCTGGGCGGGTGAAGGTGACCGTGACCCTCAGTACTGCCGATGAAACCGCAGAGGCCTATCACAGCAAGGATCTTGCGTTCGACGTGCTTCCCGATGCGGTGATGCGGCAGTACAGGAAGATGGGGAGCTGGCCGTTGGCCGATGGCATCAGCACGGTGGAGTATGACATCCATATCGCCACTTCCGATGGCATCCCCGTGGCGCGCTACCCCATCACCTGGAGCGTCAGTGAAGGCGGCACGCGTGTGGCCGAGCCCGCTGTCAGCTTGACAGGCAGTGATGGTATTGCCCGCTTCGATCTCAAAAGCACCACGGCTGGCCAGCGTACGGTATCCGCGAGCTGGGGCAAGGCGCAGTCCCAGCCGTTCGAGCCGGTGACCTTCCTCGAGCCCCTCGGGTTGACGATCGAATTCGACGGCAAACCGTTGGAGGGGGCGATCGTCATTACGCCGCCTTCCGAAGGGGAAACGCCGCACACCTTGACCTATCGCGTGGCTGCCGGCCATTCGCTGATCGGCCAGCCGATGTCTCTTCACGTCAGTGGCCGCAACTCGGCAGCTTCGTTGGGCTTGGTGATCTCGCCCGCGCCGGGTGCCGACAACGCACTGGGCGAAGATGGCGTGACCTGGACCATCACCAGTCGACCCGTGGGCCTGAAGACGGATGTAGGGCTGAAGTTCGGATTCTCCTATGACGCCACTTATCCGTCGAACCTGACTGATGTCGTGATCAAGGGAGCACAGAAATGACTGTGGCCCCATCGACTTTCGAGCTTTTGCAGCGAGGCCCATATGAAGACTGAATTGAGCCAACAACTCGCGGAACAATGGCGCGACGCGCTGAGTGCCTATGCCATTCACCACGTACTACCGGACAAGCTGCAGGCCGGTAGCCTGAGCATGATGACGGCCGATCACCTGGACCGTTACCTGATGACCGACACCCAGGTCAGCGCCAAGGTCACCACGTCCGCGTTGGCCGAGGCAATCGCCTGTGTCCAGACCTACGTCAACGCGATCCTCAACAATATCGAACAGGGCTACGGCAAGGATTTCGCCCCCGAGTTGACTCTTTTCTGGCAGCAGGCCATGTCGACCTACTCGTTATGGGCGGCCTACCAGATGATGGAGGACTACCCGGAAAACTATATCCGTGCCGAACTGCGTCTGGACAAGACGGAGCTGTTCAAGACCCTCGAGAACGACCTGGCGCAGGGACGAATCGATGATGCGGGTGTTCAGAAGGCGCTGCTGAACTATCTGAAGGGTTATGAGTTTCTGAACAACATCCGGGTCCAGGCCGGTTACATCGACTACCACGACGGGCACCGTGATGCCGACCAGTTCCCAGGGTATGCCTACGCCAACGCCGATTACTACTTGCTGGGCAAGGACAATGCCTCGCCCTGCGCCTATTACTGGCGCAAGGTCCAGGTACGTCTGGACCAGGCCTCCACTTATATCCAGCCCGATGCGTGGTCGGAATGGAAACCGGTGAGCATTCCGCCGGGCACGACAATGTTGCAGATGTGTCCGGTGTTGTTCGGTGGTCGGTTGCACGTGATCTGGTGGTACTTCACTGCACCGACAAAGGTCCTCGGTGCGAATGGTGAAGAAAGCAACAAGCGTTCGTATGCGCTGACCTTGGACATCATTCACCTTGGGCTCGATAACCAGTGGACTACGCCGGAGCGACTGTGGCAGCACGACGTCGAGGTTACCGATTCTGACGACTCGTCGCAGATACCCTCTAAAGTGAAGAATTTCAGGGTGATGGCGGTTGCGCTTGGGCGCGTGAACGGGGATGACGATCAACTGTTCGTTGCTGTTCACGATACGTCGGACAATGACGCCTGGGAGGAGAGATTCAGCCTTCAACGGGATGTCTTGAAACGTGGGACCGCACCCGCTATCGATCCTATCAACAGCGCAGCCCTTTCTCGACGATTCACAGGTAGCGCGAGCCGCTTGGCCTTTTCGCAGCGTATTGCAGCGGTCGATGCTGCGGTGAAAAGCATCAAGCCGAGTGGCAACCCTCATATTGCACTCGATGCTGTACTCGAGCAGGGCCCGACGGCGCCTTCACTGCGAGTACGTGCACGCTCCAGCGAGTTGCGCATGCGTTTTCAGACATTGGCCCTGTTGTTTGACGAAATTGGTTGGGATTACTACGGTCTTTACGTGGATTTCCGACTATACGCCATTGAATCACGAGGCGAAACGCAACTTAATTTTATCGCCGTCACCCATGGTGCCCCGAACTTTGAGTCCATCACAATCCAGCATGATGGTAAGACCCTGGCGGTATTGAAACGGTCCGATTTTAGTGGAACGTGGTACCCCAACATGTTTTCGGGTATGACAAATTTCGCGTTACCGGAACTTTCGCGTCCACTCTCCAAGGAGTACATCCGTGAAGGCATGGGTTTCACGGTCATTATCGATGAAGCGCCGGGCCTGCCGCTGCAGAGCACGCGAAACCGAGTCAATGGGACTGTTGAAAGTATCCGTTTGCCGAAAGTGGAACTCCTACATCGGCAAGGCGATAAATCGACAACATGCTGGTCGGGGCCCTGGGTTCTCAATAAGCATGCCGTCAGCACCTGGAGCCGTCTGGAGGACATTCCTCTAACGGGCTCGGCAATCTTCGAAGTTACCGCCGCTGGTGAAGCGCCCGCCACCTTCACGGTGACCTGGGGCGCCACCTCGAGTCTGGCCGATACAACGATTCCATATATTCACCAACAGTCCGACGGTACCGACTTCCTCGTGTTCAATGCCATCGGTGGCGCCAGCGCGCCCTTGACCGTGCGGCTGAACTCCCAGCATGTTTCCGATTTGATCAATCGCGCCGAGGCCTCGCCCCAGGCCGTGTTCGCCTGGGATGCGCAGCACCGGCAGGAGCCGGCATACCGCAAGCAGCTGGCCGGCGCGGTGTATCAGGGGTGGCAGCCAAGTGCGGCGGACCCGTTGCTGCACATGTTCGATGCCTATGGCAGCTACCTGCGTGAGTTGTTCTTCCATGTCCCCCATCTGATCGCATCGCGTCTGCAGGAAGAGGAACGCTTCGCCGATGCCCGGCGCTGGCTGGGGTTGATCTTCAACCCCTACCAGAAGCAGCCGCCCAGGGCGATCCCCGGCCCTGACTACTGGAACTGCGCTTGGTTGCTTCAGGATGACACTCAGGCGGCAGGGCTCGACCACGAGCTGATCGAGCCGCATGTCATCGCGCTGCGCGCGCCGTCGCATTATCGCAAGGCCGTGTTCGTGCAGTACGTGAACATGCTGATCGGCGAAGCCGACCAGCACTATCGCTACCAGACCCGCGACGGCCTGGCCCACGCCTGGCTGTTGTACCGCATGGCCGCGGACCTCATGGGAGAGGTGCCGGATGCGCGGGCAATCAATACCTGGCAACCGAAAACGGTCAGCGAGGTACTGGCTGTCGAGCCGACCGACATGCTGTTGGCGGATAGTGGCCAGGACATTGTCCCAGCCAACTTGCCCAAGCAGCTGTCGACCTTCTTCTGGGCTGGAGTGGCGGCACATCCGGCCTTCCGCTTGCCGGTCAATCGGCAGTTGCTGGACCTCTGGCAATTGCTGGCGGAGCGCTTCTACAACCTGCGGCACTTCCTGACCCTCGACGGACGACCCATGGTGCTGCCACTGTATGCACCGGCTGCGAACCCGTTCGACTTGCTGATGGCACGCATGGGGGGCGGTACCAACCTGTCGCACCTGATGGGCCAGCGCACGGTGGTGCCGCCGTATCGTTTCCGTACCCTGATCGCCAAGGCTCATGAGGTGGTGGCGACCCTGACCCAGTTCTCCGAGCAACTGCGTGGCCTCATGGAGCAGGAGGAGCGCACTGGGCTTGAAGCGTTGCAATACCAGCACGCCGCCGAGATCGCCGGATACACCATTGCCATCCAGGAGCAGTTGCTCGAGCAGCAGGAGCAGCAGGAAGGGGTATTGTCCAAGCAAGCGCTCGCCGCCCAGACTCGATACGCGCTCTATACCGAGCTGGTCAGCCAAGACATGTCTGTTCTGGAAATCTCGGCAATGGTTGCCCATCACGCAGGTGGGGCTATCAATAGCGGGGGTTCCAGCGCATTGAGCGCCTACTACGCGACACAGATGGCGCCCAGGATCTTCGGAATGGCGCAGGACAGGGGGGATACGACCGCCCCCATCATGAGCGGTGCTCAGTTGCTGTTCCTGGCGGGGAGTGCATTGCAGATCTCCGGTGACATCATGCGCGAGACGTCGACCTACAAGCGTCGCCGACAGGAATGGCAGTTGCAGGCCACCTTGGCCAGCAAGGATATCGATGTCATCGCCGAGCAGGTCAAGGCCCAGGCCTGCGCAACCCAGGCCGCCAGGAACTCGCTCGATCACAGCCGCAAGGTGCTGGACCAGGCCCAGCAGATGTACGCCTTCTACCAGAGCAAATCGACCAACGTATCGCTGTATCGCTGGCTGAGGTCGCAGGTGACCGCCTGGCATGCGACGTTGTTCGATGTCGCGGTGGGCTTGTGCAACAGTGCCGAAGCTTGCTGGCAGTACGAGACGGGCAACTATGACAAACGCATCGTGCGTGCCTCGGTCTGGCAAGCAGATCGGCATGGCCTCAATGCCGCAGGCGAACTGCGCCTGGACCTGCATCGCCTGGAAGCCGAAGCCTTGTTGCGCAACGAGCGTCATCTGGAGCTGCGCAAGACCGTGTCGCTGCGTGCACTGATCGAACAGGGCCAGGTATTTGACAAGAAAGGGGCTGCACTTGGCGACTGGCCGGCGCTGCTCGAGACGCTGGTCGAGAACGGCGAACTGGATTTCAGCCTGAGTGAAACGCTGTTCAACCAGGATTACCCCGGGCATTACCTGCGGCGCCTGCACAGTGTGGCGTTGTCGCTACCTGCGTTGCTGGGGCCTTACCAGGACATCCGCGCCACCCTGACCCAGACGCAGAGCCGATTGTTGACCAAAGCCGATATCGAAGGGGTGAAGTACCTGTCGCCGCAACTTGACCAGGGTGAGGGTGATGGGCGCTACGTCATGCGAAGTTTGCGGCCCAGCCAACAGGTCTGCCTGTCTTCGGCTACGCAGGATATCGGGTTGGTCACGGCCCCCGAGAGCGATGACCGTTACTTGCCGTTCGAAGGCACCGGCGCCGTCTCCGACTGGAACCTGAAGTTTCCGCGAGCTGCCCGGCAAACCGAACTGCTCCAAGGGCTGAGCGATATCGTCATGGAGGTGCGCTACCTCGCGCTGTATGGCGGTGCACTGTTCGAGGAGCAAGTCGAGGCGTTGTTGCCCGAAGAAGCGGCCGGACGTTTTGCTGGTGTGGTCCGGCGAGGGCATGTCCAACCAGGAGACAGTCATGAGCAATAGTCATGAGGCACAGGGTATCCAGCCGATTTCGACGCGTGCGCAAGACCTTACCAAAGGGCATGATTTTCTTCAGGATCCCTTCATCCAGAAACCAACGCAAAGCGCTGGCTCCGAAGGGCTATGGATTTACGAAGGCGAAGACAGCTTCATGCTGCGTGAAAACGATGCCAGAGACGGCACGTACCTTTCACTTTTCCGAGAGGGTAGGCTCTACCAGGACTTCACGTTGCTCGAGGGGGTTGCACAGGGCTATGCCTTGGGCTGCCAGTACAACGTTCTGTACTTTACCGAAAATTGCTGGCTCAAGGTCTACGCACTCTCGGGGGGGGCGCAAGGCCAGGTTATCCATGAGCAAGCGCTCAAGAACCCGGAGACCACCGGGCAGGCTGACGAGCAAAACCCCAAGCCCGAAGCTGAACCTACCTGGCATACGTTGACGCCCAGGCTCATCGACATACCCCAGGGGATCTCGACAATACGCGTGGCGTTCGAAACCCCCACGGGTGGGAGGCAGGATGAACTGAGCCTGCGTAACATCATTTCCGAAGTGCACCTGGCCCCCTTCGAAGGGAAGGTTTTGCTGTCGCCTGAGCCTGATCAGCCATCGCTTGCTCCGCAACCCCAGCCGCCTTTCAAACTGTGCCATGGCGCCACGTACAGCCTGCAGGTCAGCGATGCCTGGCAGGGGCAAAAGCTGAGCGTGCTGTGGCCGGGGAATGCCGATACCCCGCCCACGACATACGGGCTGACAACGAATCCGTTGCTGAATATCGACGACAGTGACGAGGAGAGTCGTTATCCGCAACCGGATGCCGGGACCAGTACCTGGAGCTTGGGTGCCAGTGCCGCCCAGGAGGTGATGTCCGGCGCGCTACCGCTGGGCCTGGGTAGTTACTGGCGGGCCGAAAAGCATGAGCTCCAGGCGCAGTTGGGGGATTTTCGCTATGAAGTGAGCGAGGTGGCCTGGGATGGCGTGGTGCCGGTTCTGGAGTGGAATAGCAGTACCACGTTGACCGCAACGCTGAGCAACCTTGTCGCGCCAGCGCGAACGATCGTTGGTCAGGATGTGGATTGGTACATCGACGATGTGCTCTACAAGACTGTCCCAACGGATGAGCAGGGCAAGTCGACGCTTGAGTTCACCCCTGAGCCGAAGGATGGTGTCGACTTCTACACCGCAGAGCTCAGCGCCCGATGCGTTGATGGCCTCGGCGCGGAAAGCGACAAGCTACATGCTATCCCTGTGTACTCCCGCTCACCGTGGTCGGCCCAGTTCGATGTGTTGTTCGACGACAGGCCAATCACTGATTTCGATGACGTCAACCTGGTGCTGGGCAGCGTCGGCGAGCATACGTTGACCTTGAAGCCCAAGTCTGCGGACAACTTTTTCATAGGCGAACAGGTGGCCTTGGGTTGGCCAGGAGGCACACCACAGCTGGACATCACCTTCAGCCCGAGCGAACCGCAGGAAATGACTGCTGCTGGTGTCAGTTGGACCATCATGCCTGGTGTAGAGCGGGATCATTTCACGCTCGAAGTCGTCACGCCGACGCTGACTTTGCCCCTGTCACTCAAAGGCTTGCGCCTATCGCCCAACCTCGAGGAAGAGATCGAGCTGACGCTTGCAGACGCTGTGCCGGTAAGCCCTGCGCTGTTCTGGCGAGACGATGCGCAGACGCTGAAGGTCACCCTGAAGCCCGGCAGCCCGCTGGCGAAGATGAAAACAGAAGCCTGGCTGACCTTCACCGACGGCAGCCTGAAACCGGCCAGTGTCGTTGCCGCGCCCAATTACGGTGAGCGGCGGGCGATGTTGGAAGACGGGTTGAGCTGGACACTGACCGGTGCGCAGGTGAGTGGCACCTTTGGGGTGCAGGTGCACATGCAGGGCTTTGACGAACCGATGGTCGTCGACACGTGCTTGCTGATGTCGCGAGCACTGACCGACGAAGCCGAGCTGGTCTATGACGATGAGCGTGGATCGGACGAATCGACCTGGATATTCCGGCGCATGGTGCCGTCCTACGTCGAGGTCAAGCCAAAAGCCGGAAGCCCCTTGGCTGAAAGCGGTTTGAAGGCCAAGTTGACGTTTGTGGGCGATGACCTGGTGCCGGAGGACATGGAGGCCCACCCGAATTACGAGGTTGAGCAGGGGTTCTCGGAGGGGGCGTTGCGATGGGAGATGATGGGCAAGCAGGCAAGCGGTGTGTTCGGGTTGGCCATCCAAGTGCCGGGTTTCTCGACGCCCTTGATCACGGGCAGTTGCTGGCTGCTGTCGCTACGTATGGAGGATGAGTTCGACGTGTTGCTGGATCTGGTGCCTCTGGTTGAGCCGCTGGCTATTCTCTCCAACGCAGAGCACAAGCTGGCTATCGTGCCGAAAATGGGCAGTCCGCTAGAACGAGAATTTCTGAGCGAAGCGTGGATCGAGTACGTCGAAGGCAGTTTGCCCCAGGCGCAACTGATTTCGCTTCCGACTTACAAAGAAAAACGATCGATATCCATTCCAGGACTGGCCTGGACTTTGTCCGCCAAAGTCTCTGGCACATTCGGCTTGACCATTCATACAGACGCGTTTCCAACACCCCTGACGGTGGAATCGGGGATTGCTTTGCCGCAAGACCTGAAAGATGAAGTGAATGTGACGGTAGGAGGTCGCGTTATCTCAGACCTGGTGGTGTTTCGGCGCTTGGTGAGCCAGACCGTTATGATCGTGCCCAAGCCTGGTAGCCCTCTGGCAAACCTGAAGCAAGGGGTACGGGTGACACTCTCTGCCGACACTGAGAAGGAAGGGGATGTATCGGCCTCTCCCGATTTTGGTGTGTCAAGAGAGATGTCTGCAGATGGGCTGAAATGGGAGGTGACCGGGGGCGACCTCAGTGGAAAATTCGGCTTGGCTTTTCATGTCGCGGGCATTTCAACCGCTCTGACAATTCCGACATGTGTGTTGTTATCCAGCAAGTTGGCAGATGAAGCAGAGGTGACCTATACACCCCATTTTGCGCCTGACCCCACGTTAATCTTCCGCAGGGAGGATCTGTCATTCACATTGAAGGCCAAGTCGGGAAGTCTGTTGGGTGCTATCAAGGCCATGGCCTGGATGGAATTTATTCCGCAGACGCTGAAGGAGGGCGACATGGAGGCAGTGCCCGCGTTCGGCTCAAGAACCATACTTTCAGAGGCGGGGTTGAAGTGGAACACGCGAGGCCGAGAGGGCAGCGGTTATTTCTACTTGAAAGTTCATGTCGAAGGCTTCGATACACCGATAACGCTTGTGCCGACGGCGATGCTGTCCAGAACAGATGAGTTAACAATTATAGTCGAGGCATCCGGAGGGGACTATACGCTTTCCGCCTACGCCGTTACAGGTAGTCCCATATTCGACAAGTCGTATTCGTTATCGTTGTGGAGTAACACTTCATATCCAGGGTTCGTGCCAGATCCAGGATTCAAAGTGGCCAGGAAGTTGGAAGGTTCCTCAGGTCTACAGTGGAACCTGGGCCCTTTTCCGAAAACGCTCTCGCTGCTGACAGTTGGAGGAGACGACTTTCCGTGCCCGAAATCCATAAACTATGGCACGAGCAAGTAACGGTGCGTTGAGGGGGCTTTGCAAAAGCCGCCCTTGGTCTTTTGACAAATGACGAGCGCTCGATGCCGTATTTTTGTCCTCGTTACGCGATGTTTTGTATGCATTGCTAAACAGCTCGCCTTTGGGTTATGGGCGGTCGGGAGTTCTGAAGTGACTGTGCAGTTTAATGCTGCGCGTCATACATAAGTAGATTGGAACTGGTCACAGGAGGGGCTCATGCCCGACTCATTGGATGGGTATTCACACGAAAACCAGGCTGCTGCTTCGGGTCAGGCCCCCGCGTCCGCGAGGGAAGAGGGCGGCGCTCCCTTCTACACCCCCCCAGCCCTGCCCAAGGGCGGTGGCACGGTCTCGGTCGGTGGCGGCATGCTCTCGGCGGGTGGCCCGGACGGTGCGGCGGGTTGGCAAATGCCCCTGCCATCGCCGGCTGGTCGTGCGCTGTCGGCGGAACTGGCGTTGTACTACTCCTCTGGCGGCGGTAACAGCGCCTTCGGCGCCGGCTGGGATTGCGACCTGCCGGCGATCTTCTGCATGACCCGCTTCGGTTTCCCTAAATACGACGGCAACGACCGAATGGTCGGCCCGTCCGGGGAGGAAATCCTCAAGGCCGGTGCACCCCATGACCGCACAGCCTTGCCGTTCGCCGAGGCCTCTGGTGGTGAGACCTACAGCGTCACCCCTTGGTGCCTGCGCAGCGGCGCGCCATCGCAGCGTCTTGAGCATTGGGTCGTCAAAGGCGCTGCGGCTGACCCTGGTTTCTGGCTGCACTGGCAGCCCGATGGCAGCCTTTCGTTGTTCGGCTGGTCGGCCTCTGCACGTCTGCACGATCCCGCAGCCCCTGAACGTGTGGCGGGCTGGTACCTGGAGGAGCGCGTTTCAGCCCGTGGCGAGCACCTGGTGTACCGCTATCGCGCCGAAGACGACAAAGGCTGCAGCGACCAGGAGCTCAAGGCCCACCCGCAGGTCGCCAACCTCTATGCCGATACTGTCTTTGCCATGAACGCCACGCCTTCGCAGGCGCTGCTGATTCCCCAGGACGGCTTCGACGAGACGGATTTTCTCACCTTCACCCAATTCGACTATGGCGAGCGCGGCGCCGACCCCGAGCGGGTGCCTGGGCTTGCGCCGGAGCAGGATTGGCCGGTGCGCGACGACTGCCATTCGTTCTGGCGCTATGGGTTCAACGTGCGCATCCGCCGGCTGTGCCGCGATGTGCTGCTCTGGCACCGCACCGCACGCATGAACGGCGAGGCCGACGACACGCCAGAGCTGGTGGCACGGCTGCACCTGCAGTACGACAGCGGCCCGGTCTGCAGCATTCTGGTGTCGGTGCAACAACTGTCGAGCGTATCCGACTGTCGCTTGCCGCCGATGGAGTTCGAGCTGACCCGACCTGGCAGAGCTACGCCCGGTTGGGAAGCGGTGCCAGCGCTCGACGGCTTCTGGGCCCCTGCATGGCAGATGGCCGACTTGCAGGGTGAAGGCGTGCCAGGGCTGTTGTACCGGGATCGGGGCGCCTGGCATTACCGGCCGCCGATGCGCCCGGACAAGGCCCGAGGCGCGGCGCAGGATGCGATCATCTGGGGGGCGCCGCAGCTCTTGCCCAAGCGTCCGGCCGATAGCACCGGCAGCCTGACCGACCTGGATGGCGATGGCCGCCCCGAGTGGTTGATCACCGAATCGGGAATGCGTGGCAGTTTCACGCTGGCGCCCGACGGTATCTGGGGGGCGTGGAAACCGCTGTTGGGCTTGCCCAGCGAGTATGGCCATCAGGCTGCGCAGATGACTGATCTCACCGGCGATGGCCGCTCCGATGTGGTCATGCTGCGCGCCCTCGGCCCACGGAGCGTACGGCTATATCCCTCCGCAGGCGCCGACGGCTGGCTGGCGGCGGTCACTGCAGAGTACGCGGGGCGCGAAGCGCTGCCATCACTGGATGGGGCCGACCGGCAACTGGTCGCCTTCGCCGATCCTGCCGGCAGTGGCCAGTCGCACCTGCTGCGCATCACTGGCGACAGTGTGACGCTCTGGCCGTCCCTGGGCTATGGCCGGTTCGACGAGGCCATCAGTATCCCGGGTTTCAAGGTGGAGGATTTCAACGCCTCGCGGGTGTTCCTCGCCGATACCGACGGTGCGGGCACCACCGATATCCTTTACCTGGAACCCGCCCGTATCCGTGTGTTCATCAGCCAGTGCGGCAACCGTTTCGTCGAGGGGCCTGCGATCGAGATGCCGCAGGGGGTGACGCTGGACAGTGAAGCCCAGCTGCAGGTGGCCGACATCCGTGGCCAGGGGACTGCCGACTTGCTGGTGACGGTGCCGGGCCATGGCCCTGAAAAAACACCGCGCAGTTGGCTGTACCGCTTCAACGACCACCGGCCGTGGTTGCTGTCGACCATCGTCGACAACATCGGCAACCGCACCGAGTTGCAGTACCGCAGCTCGGCCCAGGCCTGGCTCGACGAAAAGGCCGAGCAACTGGCCCGCGGCCAGACGCCGGTCAGCTACTTGCCGTTCCCGGTCCATACCGTGAGCCGGATCACGACGATCAATGAAATTACCGGTTTGTGCATGGGTCGCGAGACTACCTATCTCGGCGGCGTGTGGGATGGCCGCGAACGTGAATTTGCCGGGTTCAGGCGCCTGATACAGACCGACACCCATGACATGGTCCGGTCGATGGCCGCCCATCTGTCGCCGCCCTCGCGTACCTGCACCTGGTTCTACACTGGGGTGGAGGCGCTCGATGCGGTGGCTGACGACGCCTTTGTCGACATGGATGCCCGATTCCCTCAGGCTCCACCGCGTTTCACCCAATGGCGTGACGATGCAGAGGAGGCGCTCGAGGTAACGGGGGCGCTGCGCGCCTGGTTGTACCGCGCGGTCCGTGGCCAGGTCATGCGCAGTGAGGTGTACGGGGAAGACGGCCATCCGCGTGCCGACAACCCCTACAGCCTCGAGCGCTCGCGCCTGCAGATCCGGGCCTTGGCCAGTGCCGATCCTCAGCGACCGAGTGCGCTGGTGACGCCAATCCAGCAGCTGGCATTCAGTTGCGAACGGGTGCCGCAGGACCCGGTGGTCGCCCAGACGCTTGTTCTCGCCCAGGACTTGTATGGCAACGTGCTGCAAAGCGCTGTCGTCAACTATCCGCGTCAGTTGCGCGAGGCGGACTTGGTCAGGGAGGAGGGTGAGCGGCAGATCTATCCCGACAGCTTGCCGGCGGGCTTGATCGAGGCAAGTTGCGATGAGCAGCAGTACGACTGTTGGGTCAATCTGACCCGCTCCCGCGTGCACAATCTGGTCCGTGGCGATGACTTTGTCATCGGTCTGGCGGATGGCACGCGCCGGGATGTGATCAAGCTGGCGGCCAGCGACGTGCCCATGGGCGGTTTCAGTGTAGAGAACCTGGCAGTGGATGAACTGCTGATGGCCGATCCGCAGAGGACGACGCTGGTCGGCTACGAGAAGGCGATCTGGCGGCAAGCCGATGGCTCAGGCGCCGCGACGGTCCCTTCGCGTCAGGCACTGCTGGCCTATACCCGCACGGCGATGCTCGACAAGGCTTCACTGGATGTCCTGCGGCCGACCTTCGAGCAGACCTTGGGCAATCTGGTGGAGCAGGCGCTGGCCAACCCGAATGCCGACCCGGCAGTGCTGCGCCGGGTGCGCGATCGCCTGCCGCACGTGACGGCGGTTGCGACCTCGTACTCACTGCTGATGGCTTATCTGCAGTGCTCGCCCCAGGACGAGCAGGCGCTCGGGATTCTGCGCGCAGCGCTCAAGACCGTGATTTCGGTGGATGCCTTGCGCGAGCGGCTGTACCAGGCCGACGTTGCGGTGTTGCCGGAGGGCTTGCAGGCGGCGTTGCGCAAGCAGAGCCGTGTGGCCGATGCGGCCCTGCCAGCGGTGGTGGCATGGTTCGCCGGCCAGGCGCAAGGCAGTGCGGATCTGCAGCGCCTGCATGGCGCAGTGGCGGACGGACTGGCCGTGACCGGTGCTGACAGCGTGTTCTGGCGAGTCGTGCTGGCCAACCTTGCGATGCGCGGTGGTGATCCATCCCACCCAGTCCAGCTCCAGGCATGGTTGGTAGACGTCCAGCACTTGCTGGAGACCCGGGTGCAGGCCGAATCCCTGACCGAGCTGCTCAAGCGCGGCGGCTATGTCGCCATGAGCCGACCGGAGGATGCCGAAGAACTGGCCGAGCCGCACGATCCCTCCGATACAGGCGCGCCGTCGATTCCGTGGTCGCCGCCAGTCGAAGAGGCGTACTGCGGCCACCACGGCATTTCGGAGTATCGTGGCGCCGAGCATTTCTGGATGCCCGACACCGTCCAGGAAAGCACGGTGACTGGCCCCAGCCAACTGCAGTACAGCGCCCATGACATCGCCGTGTGCAAAGTGACCGATGCTGCCGGTCTGACCTCCACTGTCGAGGTGTATGACTGGCGCTTCATGCAGCCAGTGCAGATCAAGGACGCCAATGACAACACCCACACCAGCAGCCTCGATGCTCTGGGGCGGGTGATGCATACCCGTTTCTATGGTACTGAAACCCCGGCAGGCAGCGATGAAGCCGTCATGAGCGGCTTCTCCCCCGATGCTGCCTTCACGCCCCCTCGCACGGTCGAGCAGGCCGTGGCCCTCAACGAGAGCAAAGGGGTGCCGGTGGCCATGGCATTCACCACCGTGGTCGACAGCTGGATGCCCTTGGCGCTGCAGGCCGATGGTCGTGTCGTGGGCACCCGCCGTTGCGGTGCATTGGCCTGGCAGCGGGATGCGCAGCGTTTGCGTCGGGATGGCATAGAGGTGTCTGGCGAGCTGTTCATGGCCGGGCGCACGCCACCCCATGTGATCCAGATCCAGCCCGACCGTTATGACAACGATCCCGAGCAACAGGTGCGCGTGCAGGTGTCGCTGACAGGCGGCTCGCAGTTGTTGCAGGTCGCCATCCTCAATCCGGGCGGCGAGGCGTTCGTGCGTACCGAGGAAGGAGGCCTTGCCCAGGATCAGGATGGGCACGCGGTGTCGGCTCACACCGAGGTGCGCTGGGCGGTCACCGGCAAGACCGAGTTCGACAACAAAGGGCAGGCGGTTCGAATGTGGTTGCCGTTCTACCTCGACGACTGGCGCTGGGTCAGCGACGACAGTGCGCGTGAAGGCATCTATGCCGACACGCATTTTTACGATGCGTTGGGCCGCCAATGCAGGATCGTGCGCGCCAATGGCGAGGATGTCGAAGGCGAGTGGGCGAACTACGAGCAGCGCGTGCAGGTATACCCCTGGTTCAAGGTATCGGAAGACGAAAACGATACCTGGCAGGAGGTCATCGAGCGGGCACGGCTCAAGGCGCGCAGTACTTTGCATTGAGGCGCCGGCCTCGGGCAATCGATGTGGCTCGAGCAACGTGCCGATGGGCTGCCGGGCAGCCCATCAGCAATGGTCACGCGGGCGGGGGCGGGTATCGCTGGCTGGTCATTCCTCTTCGCGCTGCAACACCAGCAACAGCACCGAGCGGCCCTGTACCTCGAACAGGCTCTCGAACGCCAGGTGCTGTGCCTTGCGCAACTGCGGCCGATCGGTATCGACCAGGCAACTCCAGTGTTCGCCTTCAGGTACGCTCGGCAGCTTGAACGGCACCACGTCATGGTGCGCATTGACGATCAGCAGCACCGTCGCTTCCGCTCCTGGCCGGGCAATGCCGCTGACTTGCGCGCGGCCGTCGATCAGCATGCCCAGGCAGCGCCCGTGCGGGTCTTCCCACTGCTCCACACTCATCTCGCTGCCGTCGGGAGCGAGCCAGGTGACGTCCTTGACTCCGATCGCCTCGTTGTAGTCGCCGACCAGGAAGCTCGTACGGCGCAGCACCGGGTACTGCAGCCTGAGCCGGGTCAGACGTTTGACGAAGGCCAGCAGTTGCGTGCCGTCCTCGTCCAGGTCCCAGTTGACCCAGCCGATCTCGCTGTCCTGGCAGTAGGCGTTGTTGTTGCCATGCTGGGTGCGGCTGAATTCATCACCCGCGACGATCATCGGCGTGCCTTGGGACAGCAGCAGCGTGGCGAAGAAATTGCGCATCTGGCGCATGCGCAAGGCATTGATCTGCGGGTCGTCGGTGGGGCCTTCGACGCCGCAGTTCCAGGACAGGTTGTTGCTGGTGCCGTCCTGGTTGTTCTCGTCGTTGTCCTCGTTGTGCTTCTCGTTGTACGAGACCAGGTCGCGCAGGGTGAAACCATCGTGGGCGGTGATGAAATTGACCGAGGCGTAAGGGCGCCGGCCGCGGTTGTTGAACATGTCGCCGGAGCCTGTCAGGCGCGCGGCAAAATCGGCCAGTTGGCCCTCGTCACCTTTCCAGAAGGCGCGAGCCGTATCGCGGAAGCGGTCATTCCATTCCGCCCAGCCGGGGGCGAAGTTGCCCACCTGGTAGCCGCCGGGGCCGCAGTCCCAGGGCTCGGCGATCAGCTTGACGCTGCGCAGCAGCGGGTCCTGGCGGCAGGCGACGAGGAAGCTGTGACGTTCGCTGTAGCCGTCGTGATAGCGGCCCAGGATGGTCGCCAGGTCGAAGCGGAAACCGTCCACATGCATCTCGCCTGCCCAATAGCGCAGTGAGTCGGTGACCAGTTGCAGTACGCAGGGGTGGCTCAGGTCGAGGGTATTGCCGGTGCCCGAATCGTTGATGTAGAAGCGTTTGTCGTCAGGCATCAGGCGGTAGTAGGAGGCGTTGTCGATACCGCGCATGGACAGGGTCGGGCCACGCTCGTTGCCCTCGGCGGTGTGGTTGTAGACCACATCGAGGATCACTTCCAGGCCCTTCTCGTGGACGTGCGCGACCATCTCCTTGAACTCGGCGATCTTGCCACTGGCCAGGTATTTGGGATGGGGGGCGAAGAAGGCCAGGGTGTTGTAGCCCCAGTAGTTGTTCAGGCCCTTGTCCAGCAGGTGCTGGTCGTTGACGAAGGCGTGCACGGGCAGTAGCTCGATGCTGGAAACGCCCAGGTCCTTGATGTGGGCCAGCAGCTCGTCGTTGGCAAGCCCCGCGAAAGTGCCGCGCAGATGCTCGGGCACTGCCGGATGGCGCATGCTGATGCCACGGGCGTGGGCTTCGTAGATGACGGTCTGCTCCCAGGGAATCTGCACCCGCTGGTCGCGACCCCAGGTGAAGGCCGGGTCGACGACCTTGCACTTGGGCACGAAGGGGGCGCTGTCGCGTTCATCGAACGACAGGTCGTCGTCGGGGTGCCCCAGGGTGTAGCCGAACAGCGCCTCGGACCATTTCAGCTCGCCCACCAGTTGCTTGGCGTAGGGGTCGATCAGCAGTTTGTTGGCGTTGAAGCGGTGACCGTTCTGGGGCTCGTAGGGGCCGTGCACGCGATAACCATAGACCAGCCCCGGATGCGCGTCGGGCAGGTAACCGTGGTAGATCTCGTCGGTGTATTCGGGCAGCTCGATGCGCTCGAGCTCGTTTTCGCCGGTCGCGTCGAAGATGCACAGCTCGACCTTGGTGGCGTTGGCGGAGAACAGCGCGAAATTGACGCCCAGTCCGTCCCAGGTGGCGCCGAGCGGGAAGGGCAGGCCCTCGCGAATCCGGGTGGGCGCGACGGAACGGGTTTTCTTCGGCGTGCGTGGGTTCATGGCAGTCCTCGTCGGGCCAGGTGAATTCAATTCGGCTGTGGGAGCGGGCTTGCCCGCGAAAAAGACACCGCGCTGCCTGGCACGGGCTACGCCCGTGTTCGCGGGCA
>NZ_JBNFMU010000156.1:0-32989 GCF_049942315.1 Pseudomonas wayambapalatensis | reverse complement strand
GGTTCAGATGTGTGCTCTTCCGATTTCTGCAGGTGCGCGACCATTTGTGCTGGTGGCACCACCACGCTGTCGACGTCGTGCAGTGGGTGGATGCCCTGGCTGGCCAGCCAGTAGTACAGCCACATGGCATGGGTGCCGGTGGGAAACGTCTGGGCGAAGGTCAGGCGTGCGCCATGCTGGTGCACCAGTCGCGCCAGTGCTTCAGGGCTGGTCACGCCCTTGCGCTGCAACGCGGGGGAAAGGTTGATCGCCTGGGCATTCTGGTTCAGGCCCATGAGCACCGCCATATCGTTGGCCGCGACACCGCCCATGCCCAGGTGCATGGCGTAGACCAGCCCATACAGGCAGTGGGCAGCATCCAGTTCGCCGCTGGCGAGTTTGTCTCGGGTGCCGGCCCAGGAAGCCTGACGCTGCAGATTGAGGGTCAGACCCTGGAGTTGTGCGAAGCCCTGCGTGGCCGCGACCACCACCGAGGCGCAGTCGGTCAGGGCCATGAAACCGATGTTCAGGCTGGGTTTCTCGGGTGCATCGCTGCCGTTGACCCAGGCCAAGGGTGTTGTCGGAGGGGCTGTGTTCACGAAATATCCTCACCCGTACCGATCGGGTTGCCAGCGCTTCGAAGCAACCCATGTGCCAAGGCCCTGTCGCGCGGACGGCGCGCTGGCTATAATCGCATTCCTCACTGACCCCCGAGTCCTGCCTGCCCATGTATACCCTGGCCCGCCAGCTGCTGTTCAAGCTCTCCCCGGAAACCTCCCACGACCTGTCGCTCGACCTCATCGGCGCCGGTGGCCGCCTTGGTCTCAATGGCCTGCTGTGCAAGCGTCCGGCCTCGGTGCCGGTGACCGTCATGGGCTTGAACTTTGCCAACCCCGTGGGCCTTGCCGCAGGCCTGGACAAGAACGGCGCGGCCATCGACGGCTTCGCCCAGCTGGGCTTCGGCTTCGTCGAGATCGGTACTGTCACCCCGCGACCACAGCCTGGCAATCCGAAGCCACGGTTGTTCCGCCTGCCGGAAGCGACTGCGATCATCAACCGCATGGGCTTCAACAACCTGGGTGTGGATCACCTGCTGGAACGGGTGCGCGCGGCGCGTTATGACGGTGTGCTGGGCATCAACATCGGCAAGAATTTCGACACGCCGGTCGAGCGTGCCCAGGACGACTACCTGATCTGCCTCGAAAAAGTCTACACCCAGGCCAGCTATATCACTGTCAACGTCAGCTCGCCCAACACTCCCGGCCTGCGCAGCCTGCAATTTGGTGATTCGCTCAAGCAACTGCTCGACGCGCTGGCCGAGCGTCGCGAACAGCTGGCGAGCGAGCACGGCAAACGCGTGCCGCTGGCGATCAAGATTGCACCGGACATGAGCGATGAGGAAACCGCGCTGGTGGCGGCAGCCCTGGTCGAGTCGGGCATGGATGCGGTAATCGCGACCAATACCACTTTGGGGCGCGAAGGGGTCGAAGGGCTGCCGTTCGGGGGCGAGGCGGGTGGGCTTTCCGGGGCGCCGGTGCTGGAGAAGAGCACTCACATCGTCAAGGTGCTGGCTGCTGAACTGGGCGGCAAGTTGCCGATCATCGCGGCGGGCGGGATCACCGAAGGGCGCCATGCTGCCGAGAAGATCGCAGCCGGTGCGAGCCTGGTGCAGATCTATTCGGGCTTCATCTACAAGGGCCCGGCACTGATTCGTGAGGCGGTGGATGCGATTGCGGCGCTGCCCCGCTAGAAAACGGCAGCCAATAAAAAGGGCCCCTTGAAGGGGCCCCTGGGCCTCAGCCCGCCGCCCGGATGGGGCGTGCATGGTGACTCGAATTCAGTGTCCTCGTTCAGCCAACGGCGTGATTTTCGTTGAGTCTCTGGATGCCAGCGGTGCCGGTCATACCGTCCCAGTTGTCGCCGCGACCTTCACGCCAACCGTTGATCCATGCCTGGCGAACGGATGGCAGATTGAAGGGGCAAAGTTCGCGGGATTTGCCGGTTACCCCGTATTGGTAGCCACGTGAATATGCTCTTTCCAACGGATCACGCTTAAGTCTTCTCATAGGGTGTTGCCCTCACTTGTTGACTGTAATGTCCCGTCGGCCTCTCCGAGGCCGGGCAGAATCTTTCTGCCGGTTTGCGCTCGCTGCCGGCGTGGCGAGCTGAAAGTGCCGTCCCGTTGCGAGGCGGCCTGAGGTCAGTTCTAACCAATGCGAGTCACAGTGTGAATGATCAATTTGTCATAAGGACGTAACCTTTCCAGGGGTGAGGGGATAAGTAAATAAATGCGACTCAACCTTGTTTAGGTTTTGTCCCGCTATGATGAGGGTTTGCTGGTGGTTGAAATCATTTGGCCATTGGCGCCATCGAACTGACGCAACATCTGGTAATGCGACGAAGGGTCACACCGATGCCTTCGTTAGACGAAATTTTCACACTGCCCGACGATCAAACCCTCTTGCGCCACCCGGCGTCGGTTGTCGATCGGGTGGCCGGGTTTGCCGAATGATCGGCACGCCACCCGGATACCTGCTGGAAGGGTATCCGGCAAACTCAGGCAACAGCGATGCGTCGCGTTGCCAGCACACAGCCCAGAGGCTCTGGAATCTACATGTCGGACTCATTCGAACTCTATCTCACCTGCCCCAAAGGCCTGGAAGGGCTGCTCGCGGAAGAAGCCCGCGGCCTGGGCCTGGCCGATGTGCGCGAGCATACCTCGGCAATCCGCGGCGCGGCCGACATGGAAACCGCCTACCGGCTGTGTCTCTGGTCACGCCTGGCCAACCGCGTGCTGTTGGTGGTCAAGCGCTTTGCCATGAAGAACGCCGACGACCTCTATGATGGCGTGCACGGTGTCGACTGGCAGGACCACCTGGCCGCCGACGGCACCCTGGCGGTCGAGTTCAGTGGCCATGGATCGGGTATCGACAACACTCACTTCGGCGCGCTCAAGGTCAAGGACGCGATTGTCGACAAGCTGCGCAACCGTGAAGGCCAGCGCCCGTCGGTGGACAAGATCGACCCCGACCTGCGTGTGCACCTGCGCCTGGACCGTGGCGAGGCCATCCTGTCCATCGACCTTTCCGGCCACAGCCTGCACCAGCGCGGCTATCGCCTGCAGCAAGGTGCTGCGCCGCTCAAGGAAAACCTGGCTGCTGCGGTGCTGATTCGCGCCGGTTGGCCGCGTATTGCCGCCGAGGGCGGCGCGTTGGCAGACCCTATGTGCGGTGTCGGGACCTTCCTCGTCGAAGCTGCAATGATTGCCGCCGATATTGCACCGAATCTCAAGCGCGAGCGTTGGGGCTTCAGTGCCTGGCAGGGCCATGTCCCGGCGCTGTGGCGCAAGGTGCACGACGAGGCCCAGGCCCGTGCTCAGGCGGGCCTGGCCAAGCCGCCGTTGTGGATTCGCGGCTATGAGGCCGACCCGCGGTTGATTCAGCCCGGACGCAACAACGTCGAGCGCGCAGGCCTGGGGGACTGGGTGAAGATCTACCAGGGCGAAGTCGCCAGCTTCGAGCCGCGCCCGGACCAGAACCAGAAAGGCCTGGTCATCAGCAACCCGCCCTATGGCGAGCGCCTGGGAGACGAGGCGAGCCTGCTGTACCTCTACCAGAACCTCGGCGAACGCCTGCGCCAGGCCTGCATGGGCTGGGAAGCGGCGGTGTTCACCGGCGCACCCGAGCTGGGCAAGCGCATGGGCATCCGCAGCCACAAGCAGTATGCGTTCTGGAACGGCGCGCTGCCGTGCAAGCTGTTGCTGTTCAAGGTCCAGCCCGACCAGTTCGTGACCGGCGAGCGTCGCCCGGCCGATGATCAAGCCGGCGACTCGCGTGCGGCACCGGCCGCGGCCCATGAACCGGCACGTCTTTCCGAAGGCGCGCAGATGTTCGCCAACCGCCTGCAGAAGAACCTCAAGCAACTGGGCAAGTGGGCTCGCCGCGAGCAGATTGACTGCTACCGTCTGTATGATGCCGACATGCCTGAGTATGCCCTGGCGGTCGACCTCTATCAGGATTGGGTACATGTCCAGGAATATGCGGCGCCGCGTTCGGTCGATCCGGACAAGGCCCAGGCCCGCCTGCTCGACGCTCTGGCGGCGATTCCCCAGGCCCTGGGTGTCGATCCTCAGCGCGTGGTGCTCAAGCGCCGCGAGCGCCAGGGCGGTACGCGCCAGTATGAGCGTCAGGCCACGGAAGGGCGCTTCCAGGAAGTCAGTGAAGGTGGCGTCAAGCTGCTGGTCAACCTGACTGACTACCTGGACACCGGCCTGTTCCTCGATCACCGCCCGATTCGCCTGCGTATCCAGCGCGAAGCGGCCGGCAAGCGCTTCCTCAACCTGTTCTGCTACACCGCAACCGCCACCGTGCATGCGGCCAAGGGCGGCGCGCGCAGTACCACCAGCGTCGACCTGTCGAAAACCTACCTGGACTGGGCGCGGCGCAACCTGTCGCTCAATGGCTTCTCCGAGCGCAACCGCCTGGAGCAGAGCGATGTGATGGCCTGGCTGGAAAATGCCCAGGACAGCTACGACCTGATCTTCATCGACCCACCGACTTTCTCCAACTCCAAACGCATGGAGGGGGTGTTCGACGTGCAGCGTGACCATGTGCGTCTTCTCGATCTGGCCATGGCGCGTCTGGCACCGGGGGGCGTGCTGTACTTCTCCAACAACTTCCGCAAGTTCCAGCTCGACGAGCACCTGGTCGAGCGCTATGCGGTGGAAGAGATCAGCGCACAGACCCTGGATCCGGATTTCGCCCGCAACAACCGTATCCACCGGGCCTGGCGCCTGCAGCTACGCTGAAGAGACGAAGTGCATTGCAGTGCTGATGGCTAATGGCTATAAATCAGCTCAGGGCCGAACAATTCGCAGGACGCTGACGTGATGAGAATGCTCTATGTCGAGGGTGCGTGCGAAGATGTTCGGCCTGATCAGCGAGGCGCTCTCGGCCTGGGCTGTCGCGCTGTTCGCGCTGGTGGCCGGCGGGTTGCTCACTGCTGCACTGGCCTTCGCCGCCCACGCCTTCTACAAGCAGCAGTTGCGTCAGCGCTTCGAACTACTGGCCAGTGAGCGCTACAGCCGTATCGCCGAACGTTTCGAGGATCAGGAGCAGCGCCTGGATGGTCTGAGGCGCTTCTTCAGCTACTCCAGTGAAATTCTCCCCGAGGAGTTCGACGGCTACGCCCGCCCCTTGTTGCACCGTACCCAGGCCTACTCCTGGGCTCCGCGGGTCGAGGCCGGTGAGCGCGATGTCTTCGAGCGCCGCGCCAGTGCCTGGCTGGGGCGCCCCTACCAGATCCGTGATCACGATGCCCAAGGCCTCTGGCACCCATCGCCGCCACGGGCGTTCTACTACCCGGTGCTGTACACCCAGGCCACCCACCAGCACGACCAACCATACGGGCTCGACCTGCGTAGCCAGCCCCAGCGCCAGGATGCGCTGGATCGCGCTACCACGCCCGGGAGCCTGGCGGTTTCCTCTCCACTGGACATGATCAACGTCGATCCGGCCTACACCCGCGGCCTGTTGATCGTCGCACCGGTGTTCGCCGAGTCGGCGCCGAGCGGGCCGCCTGCTGGCTATGTCATGGCCTTGTTGAGCATGCGCCAGTTGATCAGCGAGGGGCTGCCGACCGCCACGGACGACAATCTGGTGGTGCGCATCCTCGATCTGTCGGGCAACCAGGGCCATGAGACGTTGTACGATTCGGGCAACCACAGCGCGCCGTTGCCGTTGACCAGCAGTCAACTGCTGCACCTGGCCGACCATCACTATCAGCTCGATATCCGCCCCAGCGAAGCCTTCCTCCGGGCCAACCGCTCGTCAGCGGTGTTCACCGTGACCCTGCTCGGTGGCCTGTTGAGCCTTTTGCTCAGCGCGTTGCTCTACAGCCTGTTCAGCCAGCGTCAGCGCGCCCTGATCCTGGTCGAGCAGCGCACGGCGGCATTGCGCGTGAGCGAGCAGTCGCTGCGGGAAACTCACAACCAGCTACGCAGCGTGCTGGATGCCGCGACCCAGGTGGCGATCATTGCCACCAGCCTGCGGGGCGTGATCAGCACCTTCAATGCGGGGGCGCAGCGCATGCTTGGGTATTCGGCCGACGAAGCGCTGGGGCACCTGGCGCTGGAGAATCTGGTCCAACCCGACGAACTGCGCCAGCGTGCCCACGCCTTGAGCCTGCGCTATGGGCGGGAGATCACGGCAGGCCAGGCGATGTTTGCCGAGACGGTGCAGGAGGGCACAGGGGAGCCCGGAGAGTGGACGTTGGTGCGCAAGGACGGCAGCCATTTGCTGGCCAACATGCTGGTCACTGCGGTGCTCGACGAGCAAGGCTTGTGGGTGGGTTACCTGGCCATCTGCATCGATGTCACCGAGCGTCGTCGTGTCCACGAAGCGTTGGCCGCCCGTGACCGGCTGCTGGAGAAGCTCAGTGCCGAGGTCCCGGGAGGCATCTACCAGTATCGTCTGGATGCCGACGGCCATTCGTGTTTTCCCTACGCCAGCGCCGGGCTGCTGGATATCTATGAAGTGGACCTGCAGTTGCTGCGCCATGACGCATCGACGGTGTTCGAGCGCATTCATCCGGACGACCTCGAGCGAGTGCGTCGCTCGGTGCGCGAGTCGGCCGAGCGCATGACGCCCTGGCGCGAGGAGTATCGCGTCTGCCTGCCCCGCGCCGGCCTGCGCTGGGTGCGTGGGGAGGCAACGCCGGAAATCGGGGAGGAGGGCTGCACCCTTTGGCATGGCTATCTGACGGACATCTCCGATCTCAAGCGGGTAGAGGAGGAGTTGCGTGCGCTGTCGGTCACCGATGTCCTTACCGGCATCCACAACCGGCGTTACTTCCAGGAGCGGCTCAAGGTCGAACTGGAGCGGGCCCAGCGAGATGAACTGGACCTGGCGGTGATCATGCTCGATATCGACCACTTCAAGTGCATCAACGATCAGTTTGGCCATGCCGTTGGCGATCACGTGTTGCGTAGCCTCTGCCAGCGCATTGGTCATCGGCTGCGGCGTACCGATGTGTTCTGTCGGCTGGGAGGCGAGGAGTTCATGGTGCTGTGCCCGGGCAGCAATGCCGAGCAGGCCCACAAGCTTGCGCTGGAGTTGTGGCAGGGCGTGCGCGGTGTGCCGGTCGAGGGGGTAGGCAGGGTGACGGCCAGTTTCGGCGTGGCGGGATGGCGTGTCGGTGAAGGGGCCGATGCCTTGTTGTTGCGAGCGGATGCGGGGGTCTATGTGGCCAAGCAGGCCGGGCGCGATCGCGTGGAGGCAGAGTTGCCCTGAGGTGGCCGGGGCTGCGTCACAGCCCCGGTTTGTCCGTTTCTGTCAGGGCACCACGCCGACAGTCCCGGTGCCGACCTTGGGTTGGCGGTAGAGCTCCAGCAACACCTGATCCAGCACCTGGGAGGCGCCCCAAGGTTTCGGATCATTGAGAATCGCCGACACGGCCCAGGTATGGCCGTTGCTGTCGCGACTGAAGCCTGCGATCGCGCGCACGGTGTTGAGGGTGCCGGTCTTGATGTGCGCCTCGCCGGTCATGGCGGTGCGCTTCAGGCGCTTGCGCATGGTGCCATCCATGCCCACCAATGGCATCGAACTGATGAACTCGGCCGCATAGGGGCTCTTCCAGGCGGCTTGCAGCAAGGCCGCCATTTCACGTGTGCTGACACGCTCGGCGCGTGACAGGCCAGAGCCGTTCTCCATCACCAGGTGCGGTGCGGTGATACCTTTCTTGGCCAGCCACTGGCGCACTACACGCTGTGCCGCGCGGGCATCGTCACCGTCGGCATCGGTGCGAAATTGCGCGCCCAGGCTGAGGAACAGTTGCTGGGCCATGGTGTTGTTGCTGTATTTGTTGATATCGCGAATCACCTCGACCAGGTCGGGCGAGAAGGCCCGGGCCAACAGGCGCGCGCTTTTGGGTACGTTTTCGATGCGGTCACGGCCCTGGACGCTGCCGCCGAGCTCGTTCCAGATCGCCCTGACCGCACCGGCCGCATAGGCGGGGTGGTCGAGCAGGGCCAAATAGGTTTGCGAGTTGCAGCCGTCGCCGAGCTGGCCACTGACCGTGACGCTCACGCCATCGGGTTGCACCACGGGGTTGTAGCGCACATCGCCGGTGCATTGCTTCGAGGCCACGGCCT
Organism: Pseudomonas wayambapalatensis; assembly: GCF_049942315.1. Lineage (NCBI taxonomy): Bacteria > Pseudomonadati > Pseudomonadota > Gammaproteobacteria > Pseudomonadales > Pseudomonadaceae > Pseudomonas > Pseudomonas wayambapalatensis. The sequence goes on along the minus strand of NZ_JBNFMU010000156.1, from coordinate 24,861 downwards.
TGACCTGATTGTCGATGCGGATGCTGGCGATGGGCGGCTCGACCGAAACCACGACTTTGCCACCATCGTTGCGGGCGACGAAACGCAGGGCTTTGAGGTTGACCAGCAGCGAGTCCGGCTTGACCAGGAAGGGCTTGTTGACATCGCCGCCATCATCGTCGAAATGTGGCAGGGTGGGTTGAACGAAATGACTGCGGTCCAGCACCAGGTCGCCGGTGACGGTGCGCACACCGTTGGCACGTAGATCACGCATCAGCAACCAGAGCTTTTCCATGTTCAGTTTCGGATCACCGCCACCCTTGAGGTAGAGGTTGCCGTTGAGCACGCCGTTGTTCAGGGTGCCATCGGTGTAGAACTCGGTCTTCCACTGAAAGGTCGGGCCAAGCAATTCGAGGGCGGCGTAGGTGGTCACCAGCTTCATGGTCGAGGCCGGGTTGACCGAGACGTCGGCATTGAAGATCGTCGGCGTGCCTGGTCCATCGAGTGGCAGCATCACCAGCGACAGGGCGTTGTCCTGCAGCTTGTTGGTCTTGAGGGCCTGCTGCACCTTCGGTGGCAGGCTGGTGTTGACGGCGGCAGCCTGGCTGGGCAAGGCGATGGGAAGGAGCAGGCCGGCGAAAAGCAGTGGGCGAAGCGTCTTGATCATGAGTGCTGTAACCCTGCGGGCGAGGGAAAAGGACGATGGGGCTGTAAGAGATGATGGCCCCTTGGCGAAATATAGTGCGCATTATGCCCCAAGCATGCTGTTTGTGGGCAGGTTCGACACAAAAGCGCCGCTCTGGCGCGGAAACTGGTAAAGTGCCGCGCGTAATTACTCAAGAGGATTGTTTCAATGGCTACCAACCGTTCCCGTCGTCTGCGCAAGAAGCTGTGCGTGGATGAATTCCAGGAATTGGGTTTCGAACTGAACCTGGACTTCAAGGAAGACCTGTCCGACGAAGCCATCGATGCCTTCCTCGACGCCTTCCTGGCAGAGGCCATGGACGCCAACGGCCTGGACTATGTCGGTGGTGATGACTTCGGCCTGGTCTGCCTGGCCAAGCGTGGTTCGGTCAGCGAAGAGCAGCGCGCCACTGTCGAAGCGTGGCTCAAGGGCCGCAGCGAGCTCACCAAGATCGAGGTCAGCCCGCTGCTGGATGCCTGGTATCCGGACAAGCCGATCAACTCGGCTTCCTGATCCCGCGTCACTGTGTCTTGGCTGGTTGGCAACGCTGACCGGCCAAGGCCTTCTCTACGCGGCGCATCTGCCGCGCCAGCGCCTGGCGGCGCAATTTCAGTTGCGTCGACGACATCCCCTCTGTTTCCAGCGCCTGACAAGCCTCCATCAATCCCTTTGCATCCAGCATGCGCGCCACGCCAAGAATCTTGTGCGCCTGCTCGGCGATGGCTTGTGCGTCCTGCTCGGGGTCCAGGGTCATCAGCAGGGTCAGGTCCTGTTCCAGGCTCAGTTGCAGCGTGGTCAGCATTCGTGCGTGGTCTTCACGGCGGTCACCGATGATGTTCGTCAGCCCGTCGAGGTCGAAGGGCCCTTGTGAGCGCCGCCGACACGAGGGGCTCACACTGGCCAGATGTAATCCGAGGGTTTGCAGGCTGATGGGTTTGAGCAGACAGTCATCCATGCCGGCGTTCAGGCAGCGCTGGCGTACTTCCGGTTGGGCGTTGGCGGTGTAGCCGAGGATGGTGCAAGCCGCCTTGCCCCGTTGGCGTTCTTCGCTGCGCAGGACTTCTGCCAGTTGGTAGCCATTCATGCGTGGCATGTTGCAGTCGAGGATCAGTACGTCGAAGTCTCCGTGCCGCCATTTTTCCAGCCCTTCCTGACCGTCGCGGGCACTGTCGTGCCAGAGCCCCAGATACGTCAGCTGCTGGGCCATCAATAGCAGGTTGGCGGGATGGTCGTCGATCACCAGAACCCTGAGTCGCGTGTCGGGTGCCTCTATGTGTGGCGGCTGCACGACGCTGTCCGGGGGTGGTGCCACGCGCTGCAGCGGCATCAGCAGGCGCACCTGGGTGCCCACGCCCTGCAGGCTCTTGAGCGCCAGTTGGCCACCCATCATCTCGCACAGGGTACGACAGATCGCCAGGCCCAGCCCGGTACCGGCGCGGGCGCTTTCACTCTGTGGATTGATCTGTACGAAGGGGTTGAACAACCGTCGCAGGTCGTCATCGTGAATGCCGATTCCGCTGTCGCGCACTTCCAGTTCGAGCATGTCGCGTTCGCTGCCCTGTACCGAGGCTTTGATGCGTACATGGCCCTCGTCGGTGAATTTGATCGAGTTGCTGACCAGGTTGGAGAGCACCTGCTTGAAACGCAGTGGATCGAGCAGAGCGTAGCAGCGCGCCGAGGGTTCTATGAGCACCTCCAGCAGTAGGCCTTTTTCCCGGGCCTGGCCTTCGAACACCCGTCGCACCGATTCGATCAGGGCCGCCAGATCGATCGGCTCAGGGGTCAGGGACAAATGCCCGGACTCTATTCTGACGATGTCGAGAATATCGCCGATCAGTCCGAGCAGGTCCCTGGCCGAATGATAGGCGACCTCGATCGACGCGTTGTCCAACTGCCCCTGGTCGGCGCGCCTGACAGCGAGTTCGAGCATGCCTATCACGGCGTTCATCGGTGTGCGGATCTCATGGCTGATGGTCGCCAGGAAGGTGCTCTTGGCCCGGTTGGCATCGTCGGCCTGCTGTTTGGCGAGGCGTAGGTCCTGGATTAGCTTGCGGCGATCACTGATGTCGATCCAGCCACCGATGATGCCCTGTACTTCGCCCAGCGAGTCGCGGTAGGGAAGGATCCAGTGGTAGATGGTCAACTCGCGGTCTTTCAGGCGCAGCGGGCGGTCGATGATCAGCGGTGTGCCTGCTTCCATCACCTGCAGATAGTCGGTGTGGATCTGCCGGGTGTAATCGCAGTTGCTGAACAGACTTTCCTGGAGCAGTTTGCCCATGACGGCATCGGCACTTGCATCGACAGCCTCCAGATAGCTGTCGTTACAACTTTGCAGCCGTCCTTCGCGGTCGCGTACGTACATCGGGTGAGGGGTCCCGTTGAGCAGGGCGCGCATGAATTCGAGCTGATCGTTCAGGGCGCGTTCTGCCTGGCGACGGTGCCGTATCTGGCGTCGCAGGTAGGCGTTCCAGGCCAGCGCCAGCAACAGCAGAACGCCGATCCCCAAGACGACCTGCAGCACCAGGCGCTGGTACTCGCGCCATTGGCCACCATCGTGCAACGCATAGCCGCGCCAGCGACTGTTTATGACTCCCAGCTCTTCTGGCGTGATGCTCAGCAAGGCCTTGTCGAGAATCGAAGCCAGGAGGCTGGCATCCTTGGCGCTGGCCATGGAGAAGGAGGCCGGGTCGTTGCCGATCGTGGTGCGGATCACCAGATCGTTGTTGGCGGCGGTGGCATGGTTGGCGTCCAGCAGCGTGGTGATGGTCGCATCCACCGCACCGCTGCTGAGCAGGGCCATGGAGTAGAAGGTGCTTTCGGTCTCGATCAGACGGATCTGCGGGTGCGTAGTCGCCAGCAGCATCGCAGGCGGGGTGTGCCGTGTGATGGCGACTCGGCGGCCATTCAGTTGCTCCAGTGACGTGAAGGGGCGGCCGCTGCGGGTAACCAGTACATAGGGGCTTTCGAGGTAGGGGCGACTGAGTTGCAGGGCTGCCTGGGCGGGTGCTGCGACGCTCAGCGCGGCAATCAGGTCGGCACTGCCCTGCGCGATCGACTGGATCATCTCTTCGATCCCGTTGGCGCGTTGGACTTCGAACTGCAAGCCGGTGCGCAAGCGGATCAGTTCCAGCAGGTCGGCGGTGATGCCGCGGAAATGGCCGTTGCCGTCGAAGAATGACAGGGGGGCGGAGGTATCGCTCACCACCACGCGCATGCTGGGATGCTCGCGCAACCATTGCTGTTCGCGCGAGGTCAGTTGCAGGCGGCGATCGGTGAGCAGCAGGTCGCTGCCTGCACTCCAGCGCTTGAAGATCGCACTCGACACGTTGGCTGGCTGGCTGTCGAGGATGGTGTTGATCAGGCTCATCAACAAGTGATCCTGGGCGCGCACAGCGAAGCTGAAGCCCACGGCTTCGTGCTTGCCAAAATTGGCCATGCGCAGGCGCGGCAGATGACCGCGGGTAAGCTGGAAGTGAGTCGAAATGGTATCGCCAAGAAATACGTCGGCTTGGCCAAACGCGACAGCGTTCAACGCTTCGGAGGTGGAACTGAAGGTTTTCAGCTGAGCTTGCGGGTAAAGCGTATGCACATCCTCGATTGGCAGGTAATGGTAGAGCGTGCTCAGGCGCAGGTCGGCGAGCCCCACGTCGAGGGGGCGTGTCTCGTCCTCGCGGGTGACCAGAACGGGGCGGTCTACCGCGTAGGGTCTTGACAGTGCCAAGCCCTCGACCGCGGCTTCATAGCTGTTTGCACTGCCAAGTAGATCGATGCGTCCGGCCTTGAGTGCCTCCACCGCGTCCTGGCGATGAGTAAATCGCAGGACTTTTATTTCGAGCCCCAGTGCGCTGCCGATCAGGGCGGCATACTCTGCTGTCAGGCCTTGGTACTCGTTGCCACTGGTGACGTCGAAGGGGGGATTGTTGGGCGCGGAGGTTCCCAGTGTCAGGCTGGTACGGTCGTGCAGCCACTGCCGCTGAGCGGCCGAGAAGGCTGGCACGGTTGCTTCGGCGGTGGAGCGGACCAGCAGTTCCAGCTTCTGGGGGGCGACCTCCTGCTTCGTTTGAGCATGGCAACCCAGACTGAGCAGGGTCAGCAGCACGCAGACGATGTACCTCGGCATGATTCACCTCAGACCAGCGCGTTGCGCTTGGCCACTTCGATCAGGTCGACCAAGGTATCGACCCTTAGCTTTTGCATCAGGCGCTTTTTGTAGGTGCTGACAGTCTTGTTGCTGAGGAACATGCCTTTGGCGATTTCCTTGTTGCTGCGCCCCTGTGCGAAGAGTTGAAGGACCATCAACTCTCTGTCGTTAACTTGTCGGAAAAGCTCTATGTCGTGATCGGATATTTCTTGATTGGGGTTTATTGCCTGGCTGGGGAAGTAGTTGTAACCGGAAAGTACTGCCTTGACTGCGCTGAGCAACTCGCTCAGGTCTTCCTGCTTGCACACAAAACCCGCAGCGCCCGAGTGCATGCAGCGGATCGCGAACAGCGTTGGCGACTGTGCCGTCAGCACCAGCACTTTCAGGGGCAGTCCCATGGTCTGGAAGCGCGCCAGGACCTCCAGGCCATCGAGCTTGGGGATGCTGATGTCGAGGATGACCAGGTCGGGAGGGGTTTCACGGATCATCTGCATGGCATCGACGCCATTGTCAGACTCGCCAATGACCTTGTAATTCTGATTTTCCAGCAACATGCGAATGGCCAGGCGAATCACAGGGTGGTCATCAACAATAAATATGGAGCTCATATCAACTTCCCAGTCGGCGAGTGTCAGATGCAAACAAAACCTTATCGCAGTTGACCGTCTTCGGGCATGAGAGGTTAGACGTAATGCCATATATGGGAAAAGACCTACATCCAAGTACTACGTGTGCCCTGGGTTTGTGTAGGCTCTGTAAGGAGTCAAGACGAGGGTGTGCTAATTCCAGAATTATTTTTTCTGGGTATTTAATGTTTCTGTGAGCATGTAGGAAGTTTCTCTCAAGAGGGACGGCAAGCTGCGGCTGACCGTCCCTCGTTGTCTGTCAGTGAGGGCTGGAGCGTCCTGTCATTTCTCCCGCCATTTCACTGGCGTAGCTGTCGGTCATGCCAGCGATGAAGTCGATCATGCGCAGGAAAGCGTTGTGCAGGGAGCCGTGTGGATCGGGGGCGTGGTTGCCGATCAGGTCCAGCACACGCCGACTCTTGAAGGATGGCGTGCGCCCACCGTGTTGTTCCAGCGCTGCCCCGCAGAACGCGTTGAGAAGAATCTCCAGCGTGGTATAGGCGCCGATTTCATGCAGCGTCTTGCGCTTGTCCTGGAAGATCTTCTTGCGCGCGATATCCTTGGCCTGCAGCACACAATGCTGGGCTGGGCCATGCATGTGTTCGACCAGGTCGCCTGCCAGATGCCCGGCCAGCAGCGCCTGTTGCTGCTCGACGAAGGCCTGGGCGGCGGCGTTGGTCAGATGCTCGATGGCCTTGCCGCGCAGAATGGCCAGCTTGCGCCGACGAGAGTCCGACGGACCCAGTTGTCGATAGGTGTCGGGCAGGTCGTCACCGACCAGGTCCAGCAGCAGCGCCTCGACCTCGGCATACTGCAGCAGCTCCATCTCCAGTCCGTCCTCCAGGTCGATCAGCGCGTAGCAGATGTCGTCCGCGGCTTCCATCAGGTACACCAGCGGGTGACGAGCCCAACGTTGTTCCTCGAGCTGCGGCAGGCCCAGTTTGTGGGCGATCTGCTGCAGCAGTGGCAGCTCGCTCTGGTAGCAGCCGAACTTGTGTTTCTTGTACCCCAGCGCGTCGGCATGACGGGCGCTCCATGGGTACTTGAGATAGGTGCCGAGGGTGGCGTAGGTCAGGCGGGTGCCGCCGTCGAACTGGTGGTATTCCAGCTGGGTGAGCACGCGAAAACCCTGGGCGTTACCTTCGAAGTTGAGGAAGTCGGCACGTTGGTCGTCGTTCATGTCGTCGAGCCAACCGCGTCCCGCTGCCTGCTGAAACCAGTGGCGGATGGCGTCTTCGCCGGAGTGGCCGAACGGCGGGTTGCCGATGTCGTGGGCCAGGCAGGCCGACTGCACGATCATGCCCAGGTCGCTTGGTGCACACCAGTCGGGCAGGCTGGCGCGCAGGGTCTCGCCAACCCTCATGCCCAGCGAGCGGCCCACGCAACTGACTTCGAGGGAGTGGGTGAGGCGGGTATGGATGTGGTCGTTGCTCGAAACCGGATGGACCTGGGTCTTGCGCCCCAGGCGGCGGAAGGCGCCGGAGAAGATGATGCGGTCATGGTCCTTGTGGAAGGGGCTGCGCCCCAGTTCTTCAGGGCTGTACAAGGCTTTGCCGAGGCGTTCGCGGTTGAGCAGGGTATGCCAGTCCAAGGCTCGATCTCCGTCAGATGATGGCCATAGCTTCCCGTGTCATGGGCACCCGCGCAAGCCGCGGGCGCTTCGTTTCAGCGATGACGGCCATTCTGCAGGAACAGGCGCACCAGGGGCGCCAGGCTGCCACCCAGGCGCAGCAGGCGCGCCAGGTTGCCGCTGCGCACCCCCTTGCCGGTCAGGAAACCCAGGGCGACCACGACGCCCAGGCCCCACAGCGGAGCGTGCTTGATGCCAAGGCCGTCCTGGACCGATGCACCCATGCCGCGCAGGCGCTGAACCGGCTGGAGCAGTTGACCGGACTCGTGGCGAATTTCCTGGCGATGCATTTCCAGGCGCAGGCGCAGCAGTGCCTTGCGCAGCTCGCGGGGGTTACGGGTATTAGGCAGTTCAGGCAGGCTCATGGCAACAGGCGCTCCCGGTCCTTGGCGAGTTCTTCGAGGGTACTGCTGAACGGTGAGGATTCATCGAACACGGCGGCCTTCAGGCGCAGGCCGCAAAAGAGTGCGGCGACGCTGTAGAACACGCAAAGGCCGACGATGCCGGCCAATCGGTAGCTGTCCCACAGCAACACCAGGATCAACCCGGACAGCGCGGTCAACAGGAGCAGGGCAAAAACCAGTGCCAACCCTGCGAATAGCAGCAGGCGCAGGGTACGGCCTTTCTGCTCCTGCAATTCGATGCCGAACAGTTCGATGTGACTGTGCAGCAGCCCCAGGATGGCCGCGCCGAGGCGTTTGCCGGAAGCCCCGGCGCCGATGGCGTCGTTGTCCATGCGTCCTCCTCAGCGGCGGCTGGCGAGCAGGCCGACCAGCAGCCCGACACCGGCTGCGATGCCGATGGCCTGCCATGGGTTTTCCTGGACGTATTCTTCGGCACTGCCCAGCGCAGCCTGGCCACGCTCGCGTACCGACTCCTGGGTCAGTTGCAGGCTTTCGCGGGCTTGCTGCAGGCGGTCGTGGATCTGGCCACGCAGTTCGTCGGCCTGATCGCCCGCCAGATTGGCGGTGTCGGCGAGCAGTTTCTCGGTGTCGCGTACCAGTGCCTGAAAGTCAGCCATCAAGATCTCTTGTGCAGTCTTTGCCGATTTGCTGGCCATGGAGTCTCTCCCTGTCGATGTGTGTGGCTATTTCGAGTAATGAGTGTGGCGGAAGGTTCACCGCTTGTCGCTGGTACGGCGTTTGCTTTGTTCTGCCGTGTCACGGGGCGTCGATGCCAGGCGCTGCCCCGAATGCATGCGAGACCCTGGCGGACACCGATAAACCTTAACCCAATCCACGACAAACCCAAGAAAAAACCACGCCCTGCGTAGTCGGCCTCCCAAAATGGGGCACACGGCAGGCACCGATCAGGTGCGCGAGCAAGGTTTATGAACTGTCCTGGTGCATTTTTCAGCAGGTCTGCCCACTCCATGGAAAACATGCATAGCGCGATGGACTCCCTCGTCCATGGCTCCAACACCCTGTTCATCCTCATGGGGGCCATTCTGGTCCTGGCCATGCACGCCGGTTTCGCCTTTCTCGAGGTCGGAACCGTGCGGCACAAGAACCAAGTCAATGCCCTGTGCAAGATTCTCAGCGACTTCGCCGTCTCGGCGCTGGTGTATTTCTTCATCGGCTACTGGATCGCTTACGGCGTCAGCTTCTTCCAGCCGGCGGCGGAGCTGGCCAGCGATCATGGCTATGCCTTGGTCAAGTGCTTCTTCCTGCTGACCTTTGCCGCGGCGATCCCGGCAATCATCTCCGGGGGTATCGCCGAGCGCGCGCGCTTTGCCCCGCAGTTGTGCGCCACCGCGCTGATCGTGGCGTTCGTCTACCCGTTTTTCGAAGGGATTGTGTGGAACGGCAACCTGGGCATCCAGGCCTGGTTACAAGCTCGGTTCGGCGCACCCTTCCATGACTTTGCCGGTTCGGTGGTGGTGCATGCCATGGGCGGCTGGCTGGCGCTGGCGGCCGTCATCCTGCTCGGTGCCCGTCGCGGGCGGTACCGTGATGGACGGCTGGTGGCTTTCGCACCTTCTAGTATCCCGTTCCTGGCGTTGGGCTCTTGGATCCTGATCATCGGCTGGTTCGGCTTCAACGTCATGAGCGCACAGACCCTGGAGGGTGTCAGCGGGCTGGTGGCGATCAATTCGCTGATGGCGATGGTGGGCGGCACGCTGTCGGCCTTGCTGGTCGGGCGCAATGACCCAGGCTTCCTGCACAATGGCCCGCTGGCCGGATTGGTGGCGGTGTGTGCCGGTTCCGATCTCATGCACCCGGTTGGCGCGCTGATGACCGGGCTGGTGGCGGGAGCGCTGTTCGTGTGGTGCTTCACTGCCTCGCAGAATCGCTGGAAAGTCGACGATGTGCTGGGCGTGTGGCCGTTGCACGGTGTGTGTGGCGTATGGGGCGGTCTGGCGTGCGGCATCTTCGGGCAGACGACGCTCGGGGGGCTGGGCGGTATCAGCCTGCTGAGCCAGTTGCTCGGCAGCCTGGCCGGCTTGCTGGTGGCCTTGGCCGGTGGCTTTGCCGTGTACGGCTTGGTCAGGGCGGTACACGGGTTGCGCTTGAGCCATGAGCAGGAGTTCCAGGGCGCGGACCTGTCTGTGCACCGTATCGGCGCCACCAGCCAGGATTGAGCGGCAGATGCAGGCTGTTCCCGGCGAGCCTAGAATGAGCGTTTCTTCAGTGGACCCGGGAACTGACCATGCTGCCTGAATGCCAACTGTTCGGCACCTTGGGGTGTCATTTGTGTGAAGTGGCGGAAGCCGTGCTGATGCCGTTCGTCGAGCACGGTTTGTTGGTCGAACTGGTGGATATTGCCGACGACGAAGCCACGGTCGAGCGTTACGGCTTGATCATTCCTGTCTTGCGTCGCTGCGACAGTGGCACTGAACTGCCCTGGCCGTTCGATGCGCAGCAGGTGGTGGCCTTCCTCAAGTGACAGTGCGCAGGGGAGTGCTTCCTTCATCCCGTTCCTGTGGCCCTGGTCGATGATGTCGGCTCGACAAAGCCGAGCACCAGGGAGGCATCATGTTCCTTACGCCGCACTTCACGCTCAAAGAGATGACGTTTTCGCAGGCCGCTGTCCGCAACGCCGTACCCAACGATCCCGATCCCGAGGCCTTGGCCAATCTGCGCTTGTTGTGCGAGGTGCTTGAACAAGTGCGGGCCTTGGTAGGCTCCCCGATCCTGATCACCAGCGCCTTTCGCAATGAAGCCGTGAACCAGCTTGTGGGCGGCGTGCATAACAGTGCGCACCGCACGGGCCTTGCTGCCGACATCTGTGCGAAAGCGATGACCGCCCGGCAACTGGCCGAATGCATCCGCGACAGCTCCATTGCGTTCGATCAACTGATCCTGGAGTTCGACAGCTGGGTTCACCTGGCCATTTCACTCGACAACCCAAGGCGCCAGGTAATGACCGTTCGCAAGGGAACCGGCTACCTGCCGGGCTTGCAATGAGTCGTTGCGCATTGACGGCAGGGATATCACATTCGTATGCTGTATAAAGATACAGTAAATGGGGTGAGGCGATGCACAATGTCGAGCAACTGAAGTACAGCGTCAACCGCATGCCCCCGGAAGCGGTGTGCGATGCGGTGCTCGAGCTGCGCATGGAGGGCTTGGTGACCGACGACCGTACCCCGTTCGGCAAGGTCCATTTCAATACCTGCTTTGCCGAGATCGAGGCGCTGTTCCAGCGTGCAGGTTTTCATCGCCCGCTGGATGTCGTCGGTTACGAGGGGGTGGTCTACGCCCTCTATGATGCCGGACGCTGGGAGGCGGTACAGGTGTTGCGTTGGCTCAAGTCACGCTGTGAGCAAGTTGGCGAGGCTGGTTGAGTGAGCGGGCATTGGCGATAATGCCCGCTCATTGATTACCGAGCCTGCCATGTCCACGCCGTTTGACCCTGCTCACCAGCAAGCCAGTACCGTTTGTCTGCCACCTGGCCATTGGGCCACGGTACTCGATTGCCTGTGCGATCACTTCAAGGGCATTGGCCGTGACCAATGGCTCGATCGCTTCAGTCGAGGGCGAGTGCTCGACGCCGAGGGCAGGGCAGTGGCGGCCGATCTGCCGTATCGGCGTGGCATGCGTCTGCACTACTTTCGTGAAGTCCCCAATGAAAAGCCCATTCCGTTCCAGGAAACGATCCTGCATTGCGATGAGCACCTGGTGGTGGCGGACAAACCGCATTTTCTGCCGGTCACGCCCACGGGCGAATATGTCGAGCATACCCTGCTGCGGCGCCTGATCCGTCGTCTGGACAATCCCCACCTGGTGCCGTTGCACCGCATCGACCGCCATACAGCGGGGCTGGTGCTGTTCTCGTCCAACCCGCAGTCGCGCAGCGCCTATCAGCGGCTGTTTCCCGAGCGGCGCATCGACAAACGCTACCAGGCCATCGCTGCACCGCTGCCGACGCAGGCATTTCCGTTGGTTCACCGTAGTCGGCTGGAGCATGGTGAGCCGTTCTTTCGCATGCGTGAGGTCGAAGGGATGGCCAACAGCGAGACCCTGGCCGAGGTCCTGGAGAAGAACGGTAACCTGTGGCGCTACGGACTCTCGCCCGTGACCGGCAAGACCCATCAGTTGAGGGTGCACATGGCGGCGCTGGGGGCCGGGATCAGCAACGACCCGTTCTACCCGACATTGCTCGAGGGTGAGGACGATTACGAGCGGCCGTTGAAGCTGCTGGCGCAAAGTCTGCGCTTCGAGGACCCGCTGACGGGTGAAATGCGGTATTTCCAGAGCCGATTGAGCCTGGACTGGTAAAAAAAGGGCTGCCCGAGGCAGCCCTTTTTTTGTCGCTTAGCGGTTGAACCGCTCCACCAGCGAGTATTGCGTTCCCGCCGTACTGGTCAGCTCTTCACTGAGCAGTGCCGAATGCTGCGCCTGCTCTGCGGTCTGGTCGGCCAGGTCGGCAATGGTGCTGATGTTGCGGCTGATCTCGTCCGCCACTGCGGTCTGCTCCTCGGTGGCAGCAGCGATCTGGGTCGCCATGTCGGTGATGTTGGCCACCGCTTCGCTGATCCCCACCAGCGCCTGGTCGGCCTGCATCACCCGCTCCACGCCTTCCTCGGCCTGACGGTGGCCGGTCTCCATGGTTTGCACAGCGTTGCTGGCTGTCTGCTGGAGCTTGGCGATCAGGCCGTGGATCTGGCCGGTGGATTCGGCGGTACGTTGCGCCAACTGGCGCACTTCGTCGGCAACCACGGCGAAGCCCCGGCCCATTTCACCCGCGCGAGCCGCTTCGATGGCGGCATTGAGCGCCAGCAGGTTGGTCTGGTCGGCGATGCCCTTGATCACATCGACCACACCACCGATCTCGTCGCTGTCCTTGGCCAGCTGGGTGACGGTCTGGCCGGTTTCACCCACTGCTGCAGAGAGGCGTTCGATGGCTTCGCGGGTTTCCCCGGCGATCTGGCGCCCCTGGCTGGTCAGCCGATTGGCTTCCTGGGTGGCATCGGCGGTGCGCTGCACGTGGTTGGCCACTTCTTGCGTCGTGGCGGCCATCTGGTTGACGGCAGCGGCGACCTGCTCGGTCTCCACACGCTGGCGCTCCAGCCCCGACGAACTCTTGTGCGCCAGCACATCGGATTGGCGCGCCTGGTCGCTCAGGTGCTCGGCGCTGTCCTGCAGGCGGGTGAGGCAGGTCTTGAGGCGCGACTCTTGGCTGAGCATGGCCATTTCCAGGCGCGCCTGCACGCCACGGCTGTCGGTGAACATCTGCGCGATCAGCGGGTCGGAGGTGGTCTGTTCGGCCAGGCGCAACAGGCGCTTGAGGCCGCGCTGCTGCCAGGTCAGGCCAAGCAGGCCGAGAGGGACGGAAACGGCCGCGGCCAGGGCAAAGCCCCAGGAGTGGCCGAGCCAGTTGCCGATGAGGAAGCCGATCTGGCTGATGAGAATGAACGGCAGCCAGTCCTGCAGCACCGGCAACCACTTGTCACGGCGCGGCACCGCCGACTTGCCCTGGTTCAGGCGTTGGTACAGTGCTTCGGCACGGCGGATCTGCTCGGCGGTCGGCTTGATCCGAACGGATTCGAAGCCGACCACCTGGTTGTTCTCGAAGATCGGTGTGACGTAGGCATTGACCCAATAATGGTCGCCTGACTTGCAGCGGTTCTTGACGATCCCCATCCACGGCAGGCCCTGCTTGAGGGTCTGCCACATGTGGGCGAACACCGCCGAGGGCACGTCAGGGTGGCGTACCAGATTGTGTGGCGCACCCGTGAGTTCTTCGCGTGAGAAACCGCTGATTTCGATGAAGGCATCGTTGCAGTAGGTGATCACGCCTTTGGCGTTGGTGGTGGAAATCAACCGCTGCTGGGCAGGGAAAGTCCGTTCTCTCTGGGTAATCGGCTGGTTGTTACGCATTGGCTGTTCAATCCGCAAGGCTTTCCACAGGTATCGGCAAGCCCATGGTTTTATTGAATGATTATTTAACTTACTTGACCTGGGACAGTGGGTGGCTACGAGCCATCAGCTAGGGAGTCGGCTTGTTGCTTGCAGTTGCACCCAAGATGTCAGCATTTTTAACGATTTATGACGTTATGGTCCGATCATGACCCATTGCTCAGGCCGGGGCCAGCATCGGATAGGTAAACAGTGCGAAGTGGGTCAGGTTGACGGCGAAATGGCACAGCACCGCAGCGGGCAAGCCGCCGAGTCGATACGCCAGGCCGTAGCCGAGGCCCGCAAGGCTTGCCAGGTAGAACCACTGCCAGCCGCTGGCCAGATGCGCCAGGCCGAACAACAGTGCGGCCGCGATCAGTGCAAGCCCCTGATGCCTGAACAGGCGTTGCAGCCCACCCTGGATATAGCCGCGGAACAGCAGCTCTTCGGTCAGGCTGACCAGCAACAGGTTGTTCAGGGCCCATATCCAGGTTTGTTCCGGCCATTTCGGCGCCCACCCCACCATTCCAAGCGACCAGGCGCCGCCCAGGCAGGCCATCAGGGTCAGCGGTAGTACCAGTCCGACACTGGAAAGCACGCCGCGTCCGCGCAGGGTCAGGACCCATGGGCAGGCCAGCAGAAGCCAGAAGCCGATCAGTGGCTTGTCCAGGTTCAGGTACATGGAAAACGGTAGCGCGCCTTCGCTGAATACCACCCTGTCGATGACCTTCGCACTTGCGAAACCGGGCAACCAGTGCGACGCCAGGGCGCCGACCAGAATGATGAACAAGGTGTGCCCAAGGGCCCGCTGCCAGCCCGAGCGCTGTCGCACCAGCAGTGCGGTGCAACACAGGGCGAGCAAGGCGGGCAGGGCGGCCAGGCCCAAATGACCATGGAGCAGGGCCACGGCATAACCGAGACCAAGCAGGGCGAGGGCGATCCAGTGGGCAGGCGACATCTGTAATCCGGTTAGCGGCAAATCGATATGATGCTTTGACTCACCCCGAGGACGCCAGGACACGTCGCAGAAGCATCGCGAGCGAACCCGCGATGCCTTCCCTTCAACCGGCGATCAGTTGCCGCAGCACGTAGTGCAGAATCCCGCCCGACTTGAAGTACTCGACTTCATTGAGCGTGTCGATCCGGCACAGCACCTCGATCTCCTGCGGCTGGCCATCCTCGCGCAGGATGCGCAACTGCAGGGTCATGCCCGGGCGGATTTGCGCGCCGGTCAGCCCTAGTACGTCGATGCGCTCCTTGCCGGTCAGGCCCAGGCGCTTGCGATCATCCCCGGCCTTGAACTGCAAGGGCAGTACACCCATGCCCACCAGGTTGGAGCGGTGGATGCGCTCGAAGCTTTCGGCCAGCACGGCCTTGACCCCCAGCAGGTTAGTGCCCTTGGCAGCCCAGTCGCGGCTGGAGCCGGTGCCGTATTCCTGCCCGGCGATCACCACCAGCGGCGTGCCTTCTGCCTGGTAGCGCATGGCTGCATCGTAGATCGACAGTTTTTCGCCGCTGGGCACATGCAGTGTATTGCCGCCTTCCTCGCCGCCGAGCATTTCGTTGCGGATGCGGATGTTGGCAAAGGTGCCGCGCATCATCACTTCGTGGTTGCCGCGACGTGAGCCGTAGGAGTTGAAGTCACGCGGCTCTACGCCCTTGTCGCGCAGGTAGCGGCCGGCCGGGCTGTCGGCCTTGATGTTGCCTGCCGGGGAAATATGGTCGGTGGTCACCGAATCGCCGAGCAGCGCGAGGATGCGCGCCCCGTGCACGTCGCCGATGTCCGGCAGCGGGCCGCCGATATCGTCGAAGAAGGGCGGGTGCTGGATGTAGGTGGAGTCGTCCTGCCAGACGTAGGTGGCGGCCTGGGGCACTTCGATGGCCTGCCACTGGGCGTCACCGGCGAACACCTCGGCATACTCCTTGTGGAACATGGCGGTATCGACCTTGGCCACCGCGTCGGCAATTTCCTGCTGGCTGGGCCAGATATCGCGCAGGTACACCGGCTGGCCGTCCTTGCCAGTGCCCAGGGCATCCTGAGTGAGATCCACGCGCACGCTGCCGGCCAGGGCATAGGCGACCACCAGCGGTGGTGAGGCCAGCCAGTTGGTCTTGACCAGTGGGTGCACCCGGCCTTCGAAGTTACGGTTGCCCGACAGCACCGAGGCCACGGTCAGGTCAGCGCTGCCGATGGCTTTCTCGATGGCGTCGTCCAGTGGGCCGGAGTTGCCGATGCAGGTGGTGCAGCCATAGCCGACCAGGTCGAAGCCCAACTGGTCCAGGTAGGGGGTAAGGCCGGCCGCCTTGAAGTAGTCGGTGACCACTTTCGAGCCTGGCGCCAGCGAACTCTTGACCCAGGGTTTGCGTGCCAGGCCTTTCTCGATGGCTTTCTTGGCGACCAGCCCGGCGGCCATCATCACGCTGGGGTTGGAGGTGTTGGTACAGGAGGTGATGGCCGCGATTACCACCGCGCCGTCGCGCAGTTTGTGGGTCTGGCCATTGTGCGTGTAGTCGATCTCGCCGGCTTGGTCGGCATTGCCCACGGCAACACCGCCACCTCCTTCGCTTTCCAGGCGTCCGACCTCTTTGGCCAGGGGTTTGGGTTGCAGTTCGATGAAGCCGTCGAAGGCCTGGCTGACCTTGGACAGCGCCACTCGGTCCTGCGGGCGCTTGGGCCCGGCGAGGCTGGCTTCGACCTCGTGCATGTCCAGTGCCAGGCTGTCGCTGAACAGCGGTTCCTGGCCCGGCTGGCGCCACAGGCCCTGGGCCTTGCAGTAGGCTTCGACCAGTTGCACGGTCTCGTCAGGGCGACCGGACAGGCGCAGGTAGTCGAGGGTGACGTCATCGACCGGGAAGAAGCCGCAGGTGGCGCCGTATTCCGGCGCCATGTTAGCGATGGTGGCGCGGTCGGCCAGGGGCAGGTCGGCCAGGCCGTCGCCATAGAATTCGACGAACTTTCCGACCACGCCCTTCTTGCGCAGCATCTGCGTGACCGTCAGCACCAGGTCGGTGGCGGTGATGCCTTCGCGCAGTTTGCCGGTGAGCTTGAAACCGATCACCTCGGGGATCAGCATCGACACCGGCTGGCCGAGCATCGCCGCCTCCGCCTCGATGCCGCCGACACCCCAGCCGAGCACGCCCAGGCCGTTGATCATGGTGGTGTGCGAGTCGGTGCCGACCAGGGTGTCGGGGAAGGCGTAGATGCGCCCGTCTTCCTCGCGGGTCCACACGGTGCGGCCGAGGTACTCCAGGTTGACCTGATGGCAGATACCCGTGCCCGGCGGCACCACGCGGAAGTTATCGAAGGCACTCTGGCCCCAGCGCAGGAAGGCGTAGCGTTCGCCGTTGCGCTGCATCTCGATGTCGACGTTCTGTTCGAAGGCTTCGGCGGTGGCGTAGCGGTCGACCATCACCGAGTGGTCGATCACCAGGTCCACCGGCGACAGCGGGTTGATCCGCTGCGGATCGCCGCCAGCCTTGGCCATGGCCGCACGCATGGCGGCCAGGTCGACCACGGCGGGCACGCCGGTGAAGTCCTGCATCAGTACCCGCGCGGGGCGATACTGGATCTCGCGGTCGGAGCGCCGCTCTTTCAGCCAGCCGGCCAGCGCTCGCAAGTCGTCGCCGGTGACGGTTTTACCGTCTTCCCAGCGCAGCAGGTTTTCCAGCAGGACCTTGAGCGACATGGGCAGGCGTTGCAGGTCGCCCAACTGGCGGGCGGCCTCGGTGAGGCTGAAATAGTGGTAGGCGCGGTCGGCCACCTGGAGGGGCTTGAGGGTTTTCAGGCTATCGAGCGAGGGCATTGCCAACTCCTTGTGCTCCGGTGCCCGGCCGTCGTGGTTGCCGGTGTCACCGCTCTGTATCGGCCCGCACGGCACGGGCCAGGCTGAACAGTCAGGTTAGACCGCTTTGGCGGCCCTGACGTTGTTCTGGACCTGCGGGGCGTGTCGCAGGTTCCGAACTTCCTTTATCATTCGCCGCCCTGGCGCTGTCTGCGCCAGAGATGTGGAGTAAGAGATGAATACCCTGTTCATGCATTGCCGGCCCGGCTTCGAGGGCGAGGTCTGCGCCGAAATCAGCGAACACGCCGCGCACCTGGGTGTGGCCGGCTATGCCAAGGGCAAGCCGCAGAGCGCCAGCGCCGAGTTCGTTTGCCTCGACGAGGGCGGCGCCGAACGTCTGATGCGTGAGCTGCGCTTCGACCGGCTGATCTTTCCGCGCCAATGGGCGCGCGGCGACTTCGTCGAGCTGCCGGAAACCGACCGGATCAGCGTGCTGCTCGAACACCTGGCGGGCCTGCCGGTGTGTGGCAGCCTGTGGCTGGAGGTGCTCGACAGCAACGATGGCAAGGAGCTGTCGACCTTCTGCCGCAAGTTCGAAGTGCCGCTGCGCAAGGCGCTGGAGAAAGCCGGGCGCCTGGTCGATGACGCCAGCAAACCACGTCTGCTGCTGACCTTCATCAGCGGTCGGCGGGTGTTTCTCGGCTTGGCCGAGGCGGGCAATTCGGCGCTTTGGCCGATGGGCATCCCACGCCTGAAGTTCCCGCGCGAGGCGCCGAGCCGCTCGACCCTCAAGCTTGAAGAAGCCTGGCATCAGTTCATTCCGCGCGATCAATGGGACCAACGCCTGAACGACGACATGACCGGCGTCGACCTGGGCGCCTCGCCGGGCGGTTGGACCTACCAACTGGTCAAGCGCGGCATGCTGGTCACCGCCATCGACAACGGTCCGATGGCCGAAAGCCTGATGGACACCGGGCTGGTGCAGCACCTGATGGCCGACGGCTTTACCTGGAAGCCCAAGCAGACCGTTGACTGGATGGTCTGCGACATCGTCGAGAAGCCCGCACGCACGGCCTCGCTGATCGAAACCTGGCTGGGCGAGGGGTTGTGCCGCGAGGCCGTGGTCAACCTCAAACTGCCAATGAAGCAGCGTCACGCCGAAGTGCGCAAGTTGCTCGATCGCATCGAGGCGTCGTTCAAGGCGCGCAAGGTCAAGGTGTCGATCGCCTGCAAGCAGCTGTACCACGACCGTGAAGAGGTCACTTGCCACCTTCGCCGGCTCGACCTCAAGCCGCGCTGAAGCGATCGGGGCCGTGCTGCGGCCCCTGTTTGACCTGCACGCGGTTTGCGCGACAATACCCCTCAATTTGCGGAGCCCACCATGACCGACTTCACCCCAGACGCGACCCTCGACGCCACCGGCCTGAACTGTCCGGAGCCGGTGATGATGCTGCATCAGCACGTGCGCAACCTCGCTGCCGGCGGCCTGCTCAAGGTCATCGCCACCGACCCCTCGACCCGCCGCGACATCCCCAAGTTCTGCACCTTCCTCGGCCATGAACTGGTGCAACAGCAGGAAGACGCCGGCACCTACCTGTACTGGATACGCAAGAAGGCCGACTGAGCTGGATCGCGTCGGCCACAGCGCCTACACTGCGCTCCCCTGACAGGAGAGCACCCATGCTGATCGTTGCCGACGAAAATATCCCGCTGCTCGATGCCTTCTTCGCTGGATTCGGCGAAATCCGCCGTTACCCCGGCCGGGCCATCGATGCCGCCTGCGTCAGGGATGCCGATCTGCTGCTGGTGCGCTCGGTCACCCGCGTCGACCGGCAACTGCTCGAAGGCAGCAAGGTGCGCTTCGTCGGCACTTGCACCATCGGCACCGACCACCTCGATCTCGACTACTTCGCCCTGGCCGGTATCCACTGGAGCAGCGCGCCTGGCTGCAACGCCCGCGGCGTGGTGGACTACGTGCTGGGCAGCCTGCTGACCCTGGCCGAGCTCGATGGCGTGGAGCTGCCCAAGCGGGTGTATGGCGTGGTCGGAGCCGGTGAGGTGGGCGGGCGTCTGGTCCGTGTACTGCGGGGCCTGGGCTGGCGGGTGCTGGTGTGCGATCCCCTGCGCGCAGCCAGCGAAGAGGGCGATTTCGTCAGCCTGGACACGTTGCTTGAGCAGTGTGACACCATCAGCCTGCATACCCCGCTGCAACGCGGCGGCGAACATCCGACCTGGCATCTGCTCGGTGCGCAGCAACTGGCCCGCCTGCGCCCAGGGGCCTGGCTGATCAATGCCAGCCGCGGGCCGGTGGTGGACAACGACGCCCTGCGCGAGCTGCTGCTGCACCGCGAGGATGTCCACGCGGTGCTGGATGTTTGGGAGGGCGAGCCACAGGTCGACCTGGCGCTGGCCGACCTGTGCACCCTGGCCACGCCGCATATCGCTGGCTACAGCCTCGATGGCAAGCAGCGCGGGACCGCGCAGATCTACCAGGCTTTCTGCCGTTCGCAAGGTTTGCCGGAGCAGGTGCAACTGGCCGACCTGCTGCCGTCGCCAGCTCTGGCACGCCTGGACTTCGATGCCAGCGCCGACCCGGCCTGGGCGCTGGCAACCCTGTGCCGTGCGGTCTACGACCCGCGTCGCGACGATGCGGATTTTCGTCGCAGCCTGAGCGAGGATCCCACCGAGCAACGTGCGGCATTCGACCTGCTGCGCAAGCAGTATCCGGTCCGTCGCGAGATCGAAGGGCTGGCGGTACGGGTACAGGGTGACGCGCCACAGCTGGTGCAGGCCATCAATGCTTTGGGCGCGGTGCTGGTCTAGCCCGCCTCGGGTACGGGTGTCTGCCAGTCGGGTTTACGGGCAATCTGTAAATTTCGTAAATAAGATTTAAACCTATTTGAGAATCGTTATATTCACCATCCCTGACGGACCCGCCTTTTGCCGGGCCGGTGGGCGAGGGGCCCGCCGACCGGGGCGTGGCTTGCTTCTCGCACACGATTTCAGGAGATGTACCGATGCACACCCGATCTTCCCCGCACCGCCTGGCCCTGGCCATCGTCGCCCTGGCCGCGCCTGTGGCAGCGACTTCAGCATTCGCCGAGCAGGCGCTGGTAATCGAGGATACGCTGGTGACCGCCGAGCGCGAAGCGCGCCAGGCGCTGGGATCGTCGGTCATCACCGAAGAGGACATCAAGCGCCGCCCGCCGGCCAATGACCTGTCCGACATCATCCGCCGCGAACCGGGGGTCAACCTCACCGGTAACAGTGCCAGTGGCGCCCGTGGCAACAACCGGCAGATCGACCTGCGCGGCATGGGCCCGGAAAACACCCTGATCCTGATCGATGGCAAGCCATCGAGTGCACGCAACGCGGTGCGCTATGGCTGGAACGGCGACCGCGATACCCGCGGCGAAACCAACTGGGTGCCAGCCGAAGCGGTCGAGCGCATCGAGATCTTGCGTGGCCCTGCGGCGGCTCGCTATGGCTCGGGTGCGATGGGCGGGGTGGTCAACATCATCACCAAGCGCCCCAGCGAAGCACTCAAGGGCAATGTCAGCCTGTACACCCTGATGCCGGAGGACAGCGCCGAGGGCGCCAGCCGCCGGGCCAACTTCAACCTCGGTGGCGGCCTGACCGACACGCTTGGTTTTCGTCTCTACGGCGGCCTGGCCAAGACCGACGCCGACGATCTGGACATCAACGCCGCACACGCCGGCAGCTCGACCGTGGCGGGGCGCGAGGGTGTGCGCAACAAGGATATCAACGGCCTGCTGAGCTGGAAGCTCAACGACGAGCATCGCCTGGAAATGAGCGCAGGCTACAGCCGCCAGGGCAATATCTACGCTGGCGACACCATGAACAGCAACGGCGGTGGCAACCCGGAACTGATCTCCAGTCTGTATGGCCACGAGACCAACGTGATGCAGCGCAACACCTACGACCTGACGCATCTGGGAGATTTCACCTGGGGCACCAGCAAGACCGTGCTGGCCTATGAATACGTGCGCAACTGGCGCTTGAATGAGGGCATGGCCGGGCGTACCGAAGGGGCGATCAACGGCAACGATGCGGCATTCTCGCGCTTGCGCAACACGCGCCTGTCGAGCGAGGTCAACCTGCCGTTCGCAATGGGTGCCACGGAGCACGTGCTGACCGTCGGCGGCGAGTACCTCTATGAAACCCTCAACGACCAGGGCTCGCTCCGTCCGCAAAGCTCCGACCCAACAGGTACTGGCAACAACGTGATCGCAGGTTTCGACCGTAGCGATTCGAAGATGCAGGCACGCAGCCATGCCTTTTTCGTCGAGGACAACATCATCATCGGCGCAACCACCGTCACTCCTGGCCTGCGTTTCGATCACCACGAGACGTTCGGCGACAACTTCAGCCCCAGCTTGAACCTGTCGCACAAGATCACCGACGAACTGACCTTCAAGGGCGGCATCGCCCGTGCCTACAAGACGCCGAACCTGTACCAGTCCAACCCCAGCTACCTGCTCTACAGCCGCGGCAATGGCTGCAGCGTGCGGCAGACCAACTCCGGCGGCTGTTACCTGCAGGGCAACGCCGACCTCAAGCCTGAGATCAGCGTCAACAAGGAGATCGGCCTGCTGTATGACCGCGGCACCTGGCGCACCAGCGCGACCTATTTCCGCAACGACTACCAGAACAAGATCATCGGCGGCACCGATGTGGTCTACGCGATCAATGGCGGCAGCCGTGTGACCCAGTGGGAGAACGCCGGCAAGGCGCGGGTGGAAGGTCTCGAGGGCAACCTGTTCATCGAGCTGACCCCGAGCCTGGACTGGAACACCAACCTGACCTGGATGCTCGACAACGACAACCGTGAGACCGGCGAGCCGCTGTCGGTGATCCCCGAGTACACAGTCAACACCACCCTGGACTGGCGCGCGACCGACAAGCTGTCGCTGCAGTTGGCGGGCACCTGGTTCGGCAAGCAGAAGTCGCCGACCTGGAACTATCGCACCCAGGAGCGCTATGACGATGCGGCGCAGAAGGACGTCGAGGCCTATGGGCTGGTGGATGTCAGTGCCGGGTACAGGTTCAACGCCAACTACGATGTACGGGTGGGGGTGAACAACCTGTTCGACAAGCAGATCCTGCGCGGCGGCAATGCCAGCAGCGCAGGTGCCAACACCTACAACCAGCCGGGCAGGGCGCTGTTTGCGGCGTTGAATATTTCGTTCTGATATGTGTAGGAGCGGGCTCGTCCCGCGATCGGGCGCGTAGCGGCCGTAAAACCGGGCTTCGAGGTGTTTCAGGAATACCCCGGTTGCCTGATCTACGGCCGCTTCGCGCCCGATCGCGGGACGAGCCCGCTCCTACAGGGTATGTGACGTTTTTCAGGTCGATCAACGGTGGCGCTTAGCATTCAATTGCCTGCAACAACACCGCGCGCTGCTCCAGCCAGCGCTCGAAGCAGGTGAAGGTAGCGACTGCCGCAGCCACGGTGCGTGCCTGATTTTCGGGTGGCAGGGGGTGCCGATCCAGGCGTTCGAGAAAGCCGCGCCACTGGCTGGCGGTGGCGCTGCCATACACATCGAGAAAACCACCGCCGCTGTCGGCGTCGATACCCAGGCGCTGCGCCATGGCACGCTTGAGCACCTGGCCACCGAGGGTGGAGCCCTCCAGTACGTACATCACACCCAGCGCGCTGGCCTCATCGGTGATGGCGGGCAAGTGCCGGCACAGCGGCAGCGTGTCGATCTGCTCGGCACTCAGGTTGAGTGCCTGCAGGTCGCGGCACAGTGCCGGCGCCTTGTTTCGCCCACTGTCCTGGTGCGTCGCCAACAATGCTTCGAGCGGTGCGTGAAAGCCGTAGTACGCCTCGATCAGGCGGCGATAGGCATCGTGGTCGAAACCTTCGCTGAAAAATGGCAGGCGTGCCTCCAGTGTCTTGTGGCAGGCCTGCGTACCTTCACGCAGCGCGAGCAGAACAGGACCGGGAGGAGGGCGGGAGGTGATGGTCATCGAATCGACTCTGATGGCTAATTGCCTGGGTTAGACTGGCGATCCTAGCGCAGCGTTCCTCAATGCCCTAATCCTCATTGCCAGAGAGCTCCAAGGTGAAAGCCGTCCGTCTGACCCTGATCAGCCATGCCCTGACCCGCGCCCAGAAAACCGGGCGATTTCCGTTGAGCGACGATCCCGTGCTGGGTGATGCCCCGTTGTTGAAGGCTGTGCCCGAAGGCGTGCAGGTGCTCAGCGCGCCCGAACTGCGCGCCCGTGAAACCGCCGCCTGGCTCGCTCCCGAAGTGCGTATCGAGACGGCGCTGGCCGACTGTGACATGGGGCATTGGCAGGGCGTTGCGCTCAAGCAGTTGCAGCGCGAGCAGCGCGAAGCCCTGGCGTGGTGGCAGGTCGATGTGGACGCGGCGCCCCATGGTGGAGAGTCCTTCGCCGCGCTGCACAAGCGCGTGGCGCACTGGCTGGAGGCGTTCGACACGCCCGGTGACTGGTGGGCCGTCACGCATCCGATGGTGATGCGTGCCGCGATGGTCGAAGTGCTCGGCAGTTCGCTCGGGGCCTACCAGTGTATCGACGTCCCGCCGTGCTCACGGCTCGAACTCAGCCGCACACAGATCTGGCGCCTGCGTCTTGCGCCGGCCTGAGGCGCCGGAGTATCAGAAGGCCAGCTTGTAGCCGATCAACAGCAGCATGCCCGCCAGGCAGGGACGCAACACACGATCGGAGATGCGGCCGGTGAGGTGGCTGCCGAGGTAGATGCCCGGCAGCGAGCCGAGCAGCAGGTAGCCGAGCAGCGACCAGTCCATGTTGCCCATACCCGCGTGGCCCAGGCCTGCGACCAGGGTCAGGGGGACGGCATGGGCGATCTCGGTGCCGACCAGGCGCCGGGTCACCAGGAAGGGGTAGAGCAGGAACAGCGCCACGGTGCCCAGGGCGCCGGCACCGATCGAGGTCAGGGTGACCATGACCCCGAGCACCACACCGGTGATCACGGTGAGGAGGTTCAGGCTGCGGTCGCTGAGGTGGTAGTGATCGCCTGCATGCTTGCTGGCGAAGGCCTGCAGGCGCGACTTGAACAGGATCGCCAGGGCGGTAAGGATCAGCACCACCGCCAGGCCCTGCTTGATGATGGCGTTGAGTGCCGAGGTGTCGGCATGCAGGGTGCTGAGGAACCACAGGGTCAGCGCTGCCGCGGGCACGCTGCCCAGGCTCAGCCAGCCGGTGATCTTCCAGTCGATGTTCTTGTTGCGCGCATGCACCCAGACGCCACTGGCCTTGGTGATTGCCGCGTAGAGCAGGTCGGTGCCCACGGCGGTGGCAGGGTTGATACCGAACCACAGCAGGATCGGGGTCATCAGCGAGCCGCCGCCGACGCCGGTCATGCCGACGATGAAACCCACGACCAGCCCGGCAATGGTGAAACCGAAAGAACCTACATCCATACGTTACTCAATCTGCCCGCTAGCCCGTTGTCGGATGGGAGCAGGATATAGATTGTTCTTTATAGCCAAATAGAATTGTTCGTTATTAGGTTATAACGCGGCAGCTTCACTGTTCCCCTGTAGGAGCGGGGGGGGAAGCGAAAAAAGAGGGGGGGAGGGTGAAGGAGCAAACGGTTCGTTTTGTTTGTGAGGACACTCCTCCCAGAGGGAAAGTGGAGAAAGCTCCGCTCCCCTACATTCCCCC